>NZ_CBRA020000001.1:0-21942 GCF_000469945.2 Paenibacillus sp. P22
CTCATTTTAACCTTCCTTACACGCTGATATTTGAAGAAAAAGCAGCTCTTTCGGACAAATTGCATAGCAAGCAAGGCGCGAACAGAGTCCCGCCGCCAGTTCTGAACACCGTGACCAAGATTATCTGCAGATTAAGATATTTACTATTATATAATAATGGGAGGCGATAAGCAGGCCGCTAAATGTGGATTTAGCGGACGGTATTCCCCATCTTAGCTTAGTATTCCAACCCGGGCATTTGAATATAGATTCCCATGTCGGAAAGTTGGCATTGTATACAATTATACGGACTCTCCCAGTAGGAGTCGAGCATAATGTCTATAAAAGAATCACGCTAATAGGGCAAAATTCGCAGCAGCCTGCCGAACAGCGTCGGGCGACGGCTCCTAATGCCCCGATTCGCGCCATTTCACGCCTCTATCGCGCCTTGAGAAGCGGTCTTTTTCCTCCAATACGTCGACAAGAAAAAAATCGCCTCCGCTGAACCAGCAGAGGCGATTGGCATTCAGATAGGGCCGGAATGGCGGCGCGGAACGTTCAGAAAGCGGAAGTCCAGCCCGCGTCGGCGGTGACGACCGTTCCATTCAGGAAGCTGGAATCGTCGGAGGCCAGGAACAGGGCGACCTTGGCGATCTCCTCCGGCGAGCCCGCGCGGGGAATCAAGCCTTGGGACAGCTGGGTGCGGCTGATCCCGAACTCGTTCATGTTCTTCATCGAGGACTGAATGTTGGTCATGACCGCCCCCGGAGCGATCGCATTGCAGCGGATGCCCTTCTGCGCATACATGAACCCGGTGTTCTTGGTCAAGCCGACAACCGCGTGCTTGGATGCCGTGTAGGCCGCGCCCGCGTGCGCTCCGTTGTATCCGCCGGTGGAGGCGGTGTTGACGATGACGCCCTTGCCTTTCTCCAGGAAGATCGGAATGGCTTTGCGCATGGCCCGCATGACGCTCTTGGTGTTGATGTCGAAGATCAGATCCCAGCGCTCGTCGGCAATGTCGCCGGCCGGCTCGAAGCCGTCCATGATGCCCGCATTGTTGACGAGGATGTCCAGCGTGCCGTATTCGCTCACGGCGGTGTCGATCATGCCTTCAATGTCTTCCAGCTTCGCTACGTTGACTTGAAGGGCCTTGGCCGTGCCGCCTTGGGCGACGATTCCCTGGGCGACCTGCTCCGCGCCCTCGAGGTTGAGATCGGCGACAATGACCTTGGCGCCTTCCTTGGCATACAGCTCGGCAATGGCTTTGCCCATGCCGGAGGCGGCGCCGGTTACGACGGCAACTTGATCGTGGAGTTTCATGACAGGATCGCTCCTTTTATCTACTAGGATGTCAGCTGGCGGATAGGCCTATCCATCATTCGCGAATTTGTACACCACCAGTGTAGTCCTCTATAATTTAAGGATCAATATGCAAAAAACTTCCCGACTGTCGAAAAACGGATGCTCGTCCCACAATCTGTTCATCTTCATGCGCGAAGTAGACATTTAGGCGGTGATCTGTTGCCAGTACCCAACCGGCGTGTGAGCAAGACCAAACGCGAGCTGAAGGACGCCTTGATCCTGCTCATGGAGACCAAGGAGTTCAAGCACATCACCGTCACGGATATCGTCACCCGGGCGGAGCTGAACCGCGGGACGTTCTACAAGCATTATCAGACGAAAGAAGAGCTCCTCGGGGAGCTCATGAACGATGTCATGGAGGATCTGATCCGGGCTTACAACGAGCCCTATCTCCATACGGACAAGCTCGTAATCGGCGAGCTGACGGCATCCTCTGTGATCATTTTCAAGCATGTCGATTCCTACTCCGACTTTTACCGGATCATCATCAATTCCAATGCGCTCCCCGGCTTCCAGGACCGCATCTGCGGCACGCTGAAGCAGCTGGTCATGCAGGAGCAGGACATCATGGGAAGCAGCGACGGGAAGATCAATCCGGATCTGTTCGCCAGCTATATCGCCTATGCCCTCTTCGGACTCATCGTCGAGTGGGTCAAGGAAGGCTACAAATATACTCCGGATCATATGGCGGAGCAGCTGATCCGGATTCTGACGTATCCGTACGATCGAGCGGACGGCAGAGCCCCCAGGTTCTGAATCCGCCATGTCGAAAGTCAGGCAAAAGAAAAGGAACCCGGATCATCCGGGTTCCCCTTGCGATGCTCATCCTTCACGTCATGACGACTTCGGAAGAAGACGAAGCAGCCTCGGCGGCTCAGCCATGATGATGCCGCGCGCGTCTACCGAGGCAGCGAAAGCTGCCAGGAAACGCCGAACTTGTCCACGATCCAGCCGAATTTCCTGCTGAACGGATACTCGCCCAGAGGCATCAGAACCTCCCCGCCCTCCGACAGGCGCGCAAAGACGCGCTCTACTTCCTCTTCGGTGTCGCAAGCAAGGAACAGGGAGAAAGACGGCGTGAACGTAAAGGCATGCTTGACAAAGCTGTCTACGCACATGATTTCCTGGCCCTTCAAGGAGAACGCCGCCTGCTTGACGGTTCCCTCCGGACCGGGTTCATCCGCCCCATACCGGGTGATGCTCGTGATTTCCGAATCCTCGATGACAGAGATGTATTCCTTCATCGCCGCCTCCGCGTTTCCTTCAAACATCAAAAAGGGCGTAACCTTTTTCATGATTCGTTCCCTCCTTATTCTCCTGCTTCCAAAGCCGAGACCGCTCCTTCGGATCCGCATTCCGCCCGCCGATCGATCGCTCTCTTAGTCTTCGCTGTTCATCTTCTTATATATTCTCGCCAAATGGGCCCGGTCCTCCTCGGTCAGCTTCTGGAACAGCTCCCTGCGCAGCCTTTGGCCTTCCAGAGTCGCCTTCCTAAGAACGGATGCGCCCTTCTCGGTGATTTCCAAGTAAACGATCCGGCGATCGGTTTCATCCACCTTGCGCACAGCCAGTTCCTTGCCGACCAGCTTTTCCGACAGGTAGCTGAGCGTCGGCGGGGTGAGCCCCAATATTTTGGCGATGTCCGAAGGGCGGCTTTTCCCGTTCTGCTTCAAGTGGCCGAGCACGAGAACATGCGAGACGCCGAGATCTTCGGAAAAGGTTTTATTCCACTGGACGATCAATTGATTGGTGAATTGGTCCATATCGCGGATGAGTTCGAATATGGTCTGCTCTTCCATAAGCTCCTCCTTGAACAAAAAGAGACAGCCCCTAATGGAAATTAAGGGCTGTCATCATCTTACACGTTATTGGGCCGAGTATCCACCGTCGACGACCAGCTCGGAGCCGGTGATGTACGAGGAATCGTCGGAAGCCAGGAAGAGCGCCGCTTGGGCGATGTCGATGGCTTGTCCGAGGCGCTGGAGAGGCGTGGCCTGGATCAGGCGTCCCAGCAGATCCTTGGACGTGCTCAGCGCTTGGGTCATCGGCGTTTCGACGATGCCGGGGAAGATGGCGTTGACCCGGACGCCTTGGCGGCCGAACGTCGTAGCCGCCGCTTTGGACAGAGCCCGCACCGCTCCCTTGGAGGCGGAGTAGGGATTGAAGCCTTGGCCGATCAAGGCGGTGTAGGAAGAAATATTGACGATCGACCTTTGTTCCGGGCGGCCATATAGGGAGCGACATGCTTCATGCCGGCGAAGGGCCCGAAGCCGTTGATGGAGAGCATCTTCTGCCAGTCCTGGGCATCGGTTTCGGCGAAAGGCTTCTCCGAGGAGATGCCGGCGTTGTTGACGAGGATATCGATTTTGCCGAAGCGTTCGCTCACTTCCTTGGCCAGCGCCTGCCAGTCCTCGTCGGAGGCGACATTCAGCTTCATTCCATGCACATTCGTTTTCTGGCTGGCCCTTTCTAGCGCGGCCTCATTGATGTCCGCCGCAATGACGATGGCGCCTTCCTGTGCGAACAGGTCCACCATGCATTCGCCGATTCCCGATGCTCCGCCGGTGATGATGGCTACTTTCCGATCCAATTTACCCATTGTGATTGCTCCTAACGTAATTTGATGGAACCGCCGTCGACCATGATCGTCTGGCCGGTAATGTAATTCGCTTCTTCGCTCGCCAGGAATACGGCGACCTGGCCGATATCCTGCTCCGGGTCGCCAAGGCGGCGCAGCGGGATCCGGTTGATCATCGCCTCGTACATGTCCGGAGCGCTGTCGCGCCACTGCTCGACACCCGGCGTCAGCGCGATCGGAGAGATAAGGTTGACGTTGATTCCGTCCGGTCCCCATTCATTCGCCGCGACGCGGGAGATCGCCCGGATCGCTTCCTTGGCGGCCGCATAGGAGGTCTGGGTCGCTTGTCCGTCGATGCCGGCGCCCGATGCGAAGTTGATCACCTTGCCTTGCGATTTCTTCAGCTCGGCATAAGCTGCCTGCATGAAATGGAAGGTCGGATAAAAGCCCGTTCCGAACGACAGATCGAGCTGCTCCTGGGTTGTTTCGATAAAGCTGGCTTGTCTGGACGCATGCGCGTTGTTCACCAGAATATCCAGCTTGCCGAACTTCTTGACGACCTCGGCCACAATGTCATGCGCATTGTCCTTGACCGAGATGTCCCGGATGAACAGGCGGCCTTCCGTGCAGCGGTTGACCTCGGCGAGCGTCTCCCGCCCCTTCTGCTCGTTCACGTCGACGATGGCGATATGCGCGCCTTCCTTGGCCATGGCGAGCGCCATGCCGCGCCCGATACCCGATGCGCTGCCGGTGATGATTCCGACTTTTCCTTGCAATCTCATTGAAATCCCTCTCTCTTCGGTTGGATTAATTCCATGAGCCGGCTTGCTCCAGCCTTTTCTTTCCTCGGAAGGCAAGGCCGATGCAGGCGATATTAATGATCAGCATGATGCCGATGGCGTACAGCACCGGGGTGTAGCTTCCCGTGTAGTCGAACACGTAACCATAGGCCGGCAGAGCCACGATCGATGAGATCGCCAGCCCCATGGAGGCGTTGGAGTAGATCTGGCTGTATTCCTTGTTGCCGAACAGAGCCGAGGTCAGAGCCGGCCCGAGCGTTCCGATCGACGCGGACACAAGGCCGAAGAGGCCGACCGCAAGCGAGATGACGGCCGTGCTGGAAGCCGAGAACAGCAGCAAGCCGATGGACAGCAGGCCAAGAAGCATCGTGGCGATCGCCGTGTTCCGGGTGCCGATCTTATCGCTCGCGTAGCCGATGACCAAGGAGCCGATCAGCACGCCGATCATATTGGTCGCCATGACATTGCCCGCGAACGACACATCGAAGCCTTTGTTCATCAAGTACGTCGGAATGTGCATCGAAAAGCTTGCCGCGGAAGTGATCATGAAGAAAAAGGCGATCAGCGCATAAAAAGCGGAGGATTTTTTGGCGGCAGCAAGGTGACCCCTTTATTTTCCACCGCTGCGGCAGCGCTCCCTTTTGTGCCCGCCATTTCACCCGCCCCATACGCAAGCGCTTTCTTTTCTTGAGGCGACTTCCTCAGCAAAAGAATAATGATGGGAACCACGATGACGATGACCGCGATGCCGACGATCATATAGGACTGTCTCCAGCCTTGATGCGCGATCAGGCTGCCGACAGCCGGCTGGGTGAAGGCTCCAAGCAGGCCGCCTGCCGCGCCCATGATTCCAAGCGCCAGCCCTTTGCTCTTTTTGAACCACTGATTGATCAGGACGGGACCGGCGATCACGGTGATGAACACTCCGCCTACGGCCAGCGGAACGGCAAGGATATACCATCCCCATACGGAGCTCATGAGCCCGAACAGAGCGAACGCTCCGGCCTGCAGAATGATGGCGATGCTCAAGATGAACCGGGTATCGTACTTGGCCATCAATTTGCCGCCGATAGGCAGAAACACCATCGTCACGATAGCCGAGACGCTGAAGTACAAGGACAAGCTGCCCATTCCGACTCCCAGATCGGTCGATACTTGCTTTAAAAAGAGGCCCGCGGAGTTGTTGAGTGCAGCTTTTCCCAATCCGACCATGATGCAAAGCCCCAGCAAAATCCACCACGCGTAGTGGATTTTCTTTTTGGCGTGATTCATCGCGTTTTTTTCTCTCCCCAATGCTAAGGTTCCTTGCGCGAGCGCTAGCCGCTCTGCGCCGCTTTCATGAATTGCTCAAAATCCGGAACGGTCGGGTTGGCGATATAATGTCCGCCTTCAACCTGGATCGTCTGTCCGGTGATGAACTTGGATTCTTCCGATGCCAGGAACAGCACGGTATGGCCGATATCATCCGGTTCTCCGTGGTAAGGCAGCGCGTTGTATTTCGCGAACAGATCCAATACCTGCGGCGGCATGTTGTTTTTGGCGGCCGGCGTCAAGATCAGTCCAGGCGCGACGCCATTGCATCGAATGTTATGCTTGCCATACTGGGTCGCGATATATTTCGTCAGGTTGACGACACCGGCCTTCGAAGCGCCGTAGGCAACGCGGACGGCATCGGAGGCGAAGCCCGCCATGGAAGCGGTGTTGATGATCGAGCCGCCGCCGGCTTCGATCATGTGAGGGATCGCGAACCTGCAGCCGAGCAGCACGCTCTTCAGGTTGACATTCATCAGCCGGTCCCACTCATCCAGATCGACGTGGACAGCATCCAGATCCTTCTTCAGATTTGTCAGCCCCACATTGTTGAACAGGACCGCAATCATGCCGTACTGCTTGACGGTGAACTCAACGGCTTCCTGAATCGAGACTTCGTCGCCGGCATCCAGGAAGATGCCGACCGCTTCTCCGCCTTGAGCCTTGATATTCTCAGCCGCCGCCTTCGCCCCGTCGACGTTGAAGTCGGCAATGACGACCTTGGCCCCTTCCTTCGCCATCAAGCTGGCGGCGGACAAGCCTATTCCCGAAGCCCCTCCGGTAATAAGCGCAACCTTTCCGTTCATTCTTTCCATTTGGTTCAGGCTCCTCTCTCTGAAACGTTTGATGACGCATGCCGCATCATCTATATTTAGATGTTTAATTATTAGACGTCTAAATAGTATCAAAAGATCGTTCCCGGCGCAATGGAAACTCCGACTGGAAATGGCTTAAATACTGGGAGCAAGGCAATAAAATGGAACCCGGCCCTTGTGTTCCGCGCCGAACGGATTCTTGTCCTCCGCCGCCGCGGACCGCGCATCAAAACCAAAAAAGGCCCCGTGGTCGGAGCCCTGGATGGCTGCAGGCGGTTATCAAGAATCGGGTGAGGATGATTGCCCTTCCCCGCTGGGCGGCGATGGCCTACAAATATTTGTTCAGGTTGTTCCACACGACGGCATATCCGCTGGGAAGCATATGGATGCCGTCGACCGCATACTCCTTGTTCAGGTTGCCCTCCTCGTCGGCCAATCCCTCGTTCACGTCGATGAAGACATAGCCATGCTTGGCCGCCAGCAGCTCGATGGCTTCGTTCGCTTCGCGGATCGCCTCGTTCGTCCGGTTGCGGAACACTTCTTCCATCGACTCTCTCGGAACGAATGGAAACTCCGCCTTGGCATTTACGGGATAATAAGCCATGACATATACTTGGCACTCCGGCAATCTCCGGGCAATCCGAGTCAGAATCTCGTCGTAGTTGGCAAGCAGACGCTCCAGCTTGTAATCCGGAGCGCTGATGTCATTGGTTCCGATGTTGATGAAGAGGCTGGAGGGCTCCAGCTCGAAGATGCATGCTTCCAACGACTCCAGCAGCTCTGCCGTCACGAAGCCGGCTATGCCGCGGTTATACAGGCAGCAGCTGCGATCCAGCGTTTGCTGCAGCTCGTTGATCGGGAAAAACTCCATCAGCGACGACCCTGCGAACACCGTTTGCCCCTTACGGGCCAGCCGGTTGAGCATCGAGTACTTTCTCGCCTTCTCCTTCTTCTCGTCCAGCGCTTCCGGCCGCACAGCCAGCGAGTCCGCCCACTGGTCGACAGAAATCACCTCGGCCTGGAGAGGAAACACCTTGTCCATGAGAACGCGATGGACTTCGGGATCGGCATCCAGGCATGCATCGGCAAGCACCTTAAGCGCAAAATCCTTGTCTGCCGCTTCCCGCAACGTCGATAAAACGACTCCGCTTGTTGCGATGCCGCTGAGAATGAGCGTATCGATCCCATTGGCGCGGAGGATGACTTCGAGGTCGCTTCCGGTGAATGCGCCGACCCGGAGCTTGGTCACGATCGGCTCGCCTGGCCGAGGCTGCAGGGAGGAGTGAATGTGCGTAGCCGCTTCCGGCACGGCCGCTCCGGCACGGCCCGCAATGCCGCCGAACATTTTATTGCGTGTATTGATCTCGGGATAGCCCTCGCGAAAGGCTACCCGCACGAAAATAACGGGAATCGAGTGCCGGCGCGCGGTTTCAAGAGCTTTTTGGAATGGGAGCAGCGCATTCTCGTGTTTGATGTAACGAGATACGACGCTGTTTTGCATATCCATGACGAGCAGCGCGCTTTGGCCCCCTGAACTGTGCATGTGCTCATCCTCCTTTTCTCCACGTACCGAATTCAACCTGCCGATTGCATTCTCCTGCCCGGCCGGCGAAACGAAAGGCGATCATGCCCCTTGGGGCGGGAGCGGCTCTAATGAAGCTTTCGCATCGGCCGCCGTTCCGAGCGACGGTAGGCGCGCGGGGTCGTCCCTTCCCATTTCTTGAACACCTTGATGAAATAGCTCTGGTCGTGAAAGCTCAGCCACGCGGCGATGTCGGCGACCGGATAGTCGGTCAGGGCCAGCAGCTTTTTGGCTTCCCCGATCCGCTCGCGCTGGATGTACTCGGAGAGGGTGAGGCCGACCTCCTTCTTGAACAGCCCGGACAGGTAATTGGGGCTGAGATGGACGCGCTCGGCGAGACGGCCCAGCGACAGATCGCCGTACAGCTGGCTCGCGATCTCATGCAGGCAGTCCTGCACGGAAGGCGAGTAATGGCCCCGGCGCACCTGAGCCACCCGGTCGACGAAGTCGAACAGCGCCTTCGTCATGACGGCTCCGACCTCCTGCAGCGAGCCCATCTCCTCCAGCTGCTGGATGTAGTAGTCGCTGAGCGTGAACGCGTCCTCCTCATGCAGGCCGCCCTCGACCGCAGCCCGGCAAATAAGGGCGATGCCTGTAATCATCAGGTTCTTTTCGCTGCGGAGCCGGCTGCGCTTGGCCAGCACGCCGAACTCATCCTCGCCGATGATGAATTCCATCGCGAAGGTGCGCATCCGCTCCCTCTCCCCGGTCCGCACATAATGCAGCAGGACGCGCTCATGGGCCAGGTTCGCATGCAGCAGCCCGCTGCGGCGGCCGCGCGACAGCTCTGCATCCGACTCTCCCTTGGAGGCGGCCGGCTCCTGCAAGGGAGAGTCGGCCAGCAGGCTTGCGGCCGGGTCGACAGACTGCCGGCGGATGGCATAGTGGACCATCAGGCTGAGCGCGCGGGCGCGATCCGGAGGCAGGAGCGGCACCTTCTCGTACAAGTCGAGCAGCGGACGGCGGTTGGCCGCATGGAGATTCTCCAGCTCTTCGCTCCACAGGCCGTCATGGGGGCGCTCCTGCACGATAGGGCCGAGCACGAGCGTGCCGGCCAGGCGTTCCTCGTCGAGCGCGTTCACGAAGAAATATTGCAGCCGGGAGCGGGTGAAGTGGACCGGCTGGTCGGCGGCATACAGCGCGTATTCGTAGCCGGATACCTGTTCGCGGACGAAGGAAGCGAAATAAGGGTTTGTCCGAAGCGGATTGCCGGCGTATTCGGCTTCGATCCTCCTCCCCGGATGGATGACAAAAACCGGCACCCCCAGAGCATCATGGAGAAGCCGGCCAAAAACGGCCAGCTCCGGCAGCTTGTTCATGCGTGCGTCCACCTCCCGAGAATCTCAGCCAATAGAATGAGTAGAAAATACTACAAATCGGAGAAAACTACAATTATCGTCCATGTAAGCGCCTTACACTATAGAGGCAGAACCGATGGAACTACACTCCGGAAAGGAATGAACGCATATGTTGGACCATAAAATTGCGGTTGTTACGGGAGCGGGAAGCGGCATCGGCCGCGCCACCAGCCTGAAGATGGCAGGCTGCGGAGCGAAGCTCGTCGTCGTCGACTTCAACGAGGCGACAGGCCGGGAGACGGTGCGCCTCATTCAGGAGCAAGGCGGCGAAGCGGTCTTCGTGCAGGCCGACGTGTCGAAAGCCGAGGACGTCCGGCGCTATGTGCAGGCGGCTCTGGACGCCTTCGGCCGCATCGACGTGTTCTTCAACAACGCAGGCGTCGTGCAGAAGTTTTCCAAGCTGGCGGATATCGAGGAGAGCGAGTTCGACCGGATCATGAGCGTGAACGTGCGCGGCGTATTCCTCGGCCTGAAATACGTCCTCCAGGTCATGGAGAAGCAGGAGAGCGGCGCAATCATCAATACCGCCTCCACCGCAGGCGTAAAAAGCGAGCACAGCGCTTCGGCGTATTCCGCCAGCAAGCATGCGGTCGTCGGCCTGACAAAAGGCGCGGCGATGGAATACGTGAAGAAGGGCATCCGCGTCAACGGCATCTGCCCGGGCGGAGTCGAGACGGCGCTGACGAAGGGCGTGGAGCAGGCGTTCATGTCCGGCGGCTACGTGCCGGAGGAAGTCGCCAACATGCGGATGGGACGCTACGCCCAGCCGGAGGAGCTGGCAGAGGTCGTCTGCTTCCTAGCCTCCGACCGCGCCAGCTACATGACCGGCTCGATCGTGCTTGCCGACGGCGGACTGACCCTGTAATTGAGGAGGAGAAGCCGAAGCGGCTTGACCGCTTCGGCTTTTTTTTCGCCTGCGCCTGTGCATCCTTCTCCCGTCTGGCCCTGATATCCGCCCCACCTGCCACGGTTCGCCCATCCCGCCGCCATCGGCCGGAATATACCAGGAGCGGAATCGGCATCCTAGGGTTGAACCTGTGCGCCTATTCTTCTATAATACTGAATAAATGTTCAGTATTATTTCACCGCCCGAATCGAGGTGACGCCGCGATGAACAAAAAGCAGCAGCAGACCGAGCAGACCAAGAAAAAGATCGCCGAAGCAGCGCGGACGCTGTTCATTCAAAAAGGATACAAGGCCACGTCGATCGACGAGATCGTCAAGGCGACCGGCTGCAGCGCCGGCAACATCTATTACCATTTCAAGAACAAGGAAGGCCTTATTCTCCATCTGCTGGACGAATGGAACCTGGAATGGGAAGAAACATGGCTGGCGCAGGAGCACCGCTACGAGACCGCAATCGAGAAGCTGTACGGGATGGCCGAGCATCTGGCTCTCGATCAGTGGAACCACCCGCTGGCCAAAGCCGTCGACGAATTTTTCAACCTTTCGGACAAAACATCGGATGTGGAAGAACGGATGAACGAGATCGTCCAGGGGTATCTTCTCTTCAACCGCCAGCTGCTTCAGAAAGGAATCGACAGCGGAGAGTTTGCCGTCGCGGACGTGGGTGCCGCGGCCATGATTCTGGACAGCCTGCTGTACGGCCTCAGCCAGCATACCCGGCGGATGCAGCGCGACGAAGCGCTTGCGGCGTATCGAACAGCTATGGAGATGCTCTTGCACGGCATCGCCAAGGCGGCCCGTTAGCCGCCTTTTTTTTCGCCATAATCTAGAACGAATATTCAGGATTCAAGCGCACTTACACAGGGGGATCAACATCATGACTCTATTGCTGAAGAAACGCGGAGCCATCCTGCTCCTTATGCTCAATCTGTTTTTAGTGTTTACGGGAATCGGCCTCGTCATTCCGATCATGCCGAAGTTCATGGAGCTGCTTGGCATCACGGGCAGCATGGTCGGGCTGCTTGTAGCCGCCTTCTCGCTCACCCAGCTGCTGTTCTCGCCGCTGGCGGGCCGCCTGGCCGATGCGTTCGGCCGCAAAAGGATGATCGTCGCCGGCATGACGGTGTTCGCCGTGTCGGAGGCTTTGTTCGGCCTGGCCGAGCAGCCATGGCTGCTGTTCGCCTCCCGGCTGCTCGGCGGCGTCAGCGCCGCCTTGATCATGCCGGCGGTCATGGCCTATGCGGCGGATGTCACGACTCGCGAAGAGCGCGCAGCCGGGATGGGCTACATCAACGCGGCCATTACGACCGGCTTCATTATCGGGCCCGGAATCGGCGGCTACATCGCCGAGTTCGGCCTGCGCGTTCCTTTCTATGCCGCAGCCGCAGCGGGACTCGCCGCCGCTTGCCTTACCTTTTTCGTCCTGCAGGAATCCAATCCGGCTGCCGAGGCCGAGGCGCCTACCGATGCAGCCCCTTCTTCGGGCAATCCGCAGAAGGGCCTGGCCGCCCAGCTCGTGACGGCGCATCGCGAGTCTTATTTCCTCAGTCTGATCATCGTGTTCACCTTGTCGTTCGGACTCGCCAACTTCGAAACGGTGTTCGGCCTGTTCGTGGACCAGCAGTTCGGTTTCGGGCCGAAGGACATCGCCTTCATCATCACGTTCGGCTCCATCGCCGGCGCCGTCGTCCAGGTTACGGCCTTCGGCCGGATTCTGAATCGATTCGGCGAGAAGCGCGTCATTACCACCTGTCTTCTGTTTGCCGGCTTCTTTATCCTGATGACCTTGTTCGTGCATACGTTCTGGCTCATCTTCGCCGTGACGTTCATCGTCTTTCTGGCGATCGACATCCTGCGGCCCGCCATCAGCACCCAGATGTCCCTGCTCGCCAAAAACGAGCAGGGCTACGTGGCCGGCTTGAATTCAGCGTTCACCAGCCTCGGCAACATTGCCGGACCGATCATCGCCGGAGTGCTGTTCGATGTGAATATTCATTATCCGTATACGCTCGCCAGCATTGTCCTGCTGCTCTGCTTCGTCATGTCGCTGCGGATGGAGCGCGGACGGCCGCGGGAGACGCCGGAATCCGGACGGCTGCCGAGCTGATCGGACACCCGCAGCAAAAAGCCGTTCCGGCTTGCCGGAACGGTTTTTTGAGGCTCAGCCTGATCGTCGGGCTTCCTGGGCATTCATGGCTTATACTCGGATATCGATGGAAGCTGCTGCCGGGCGCAGCGAGCCGGCAGAACCAACGTCGGCAGCCTGCAGCTCCTTGGATTTCGAAGGGCTGCCGTTCTCGTCTTCATCTTCCGGAAGGACCGCGCCATTCGATTTCATGTTGTCCTCGCTGCTATTGGAGATGTCATTGATCTCGGAAATAAGCTCATCCATTTTTTTATCCACGACATGGATCTGAGAATGTATTTCCTGCACCATTTCCCGCTTCATCTTATAGACGGTTTCTTCCGCATTCTGGAGCATTGCCGATCTTCCCCCGTCATCCGAGGGACCCGCCTCCAGCATGGTGCGGTCGGATCGGACTCCGCCCTCCAAGGTTTTGATTTCACCGCCCATCTTGGCTCGCAACCCAACCGATTTGTTCAACTCGGTCAGAGAAGAGCTCTTCTCGATAATAACGGCAAGGTGTGGATCATGGGCCGTTTTGGCCGGAGGAGAAGCCGGTTCAGGCGACCGTGTTTCAGGAGCGCTCCTCTTCAGATTCTCCATCCTGATTTCAGAAATTCTGGAGTCAATTTGCTGCATGCCGCTTGTCAGCGACTTTACCCGCTCCATTTTCAGCTTGGAATCCATCTCTTTGTTGCTGCTGACGCTGGCCAGCTCTTCCTGTATTTTTGCCCTTTGTTTATTGAGCTGCTGGATTTCCTTATCCTGTGCGGGGCTTGAAGTGATTTTATTCGACCCTCTATCCGTTTTCGGCACAGCGGAAATAGACGACATAGGAACCTCTCCTAATTAAAGTTGAAATTGGGTTTCCAACCCAATATCGGAAGAAGAACCTGAATGAATTAGGCCTTCCCATCCCGGCAAGTTGCCGCCCATCAGCGTCTATTCTGCCAACTAAGGAGTTAATGTTGCGGGGCTATATTGTTGTAGATCACATCAGCCGTCACCTTGCCGGCGCCGACATCCTGTGAAGTATAGCCGGACACGGCATTCCCGACTTTAAATTCCTTCTGCAGCAGCTCTTCCGATGGCTTGGCGGCCGTTGGACCGTCGATGCCCAGCTTGGTTTGATCCGTTACCGTTACCCACAGGCCGCCTATTTTGAAGCTTTTGCCGTCAGCGCTCACTTCGGAGATGACACCATCGATATTGACGGCGACTTTCCCCATGACAGGAGGCTTAGTTGCAACCTGCGTGGGCTCGGGGGCGAGTCGTTGGGGCCGGTTGGTTCATCGTCAGGATGCCGACCGACAACGCCGCGCACGCCGCGATTCCAACGGCCCAGCCTGCTGCCTTTCTTTTCTTCGCTTTTTCCATGTGCAGCTCCCCTTTTTGAATGTTCTCCTTGGCTTTCGCGGTCCTATCCATTTCCCGCATCAGCTTCTCATACGTGGCTTCATTAAAATTCCCGCTCGTCTTCACACCGGACATAGCCGATTTATAAACCGATTTTTTCATCTTCCAGGCCTCCAATCTTCTCTTTCAAGAGGGAGCGTCCTCTTGCCAGCCATGTACCTACCGTTGCGGATTTCGACTGCATAATGACGGCAATTTCCTGGATCGAATACCCCTCATAATAGTGCAAGTGAATCGGGATCCGATATTTCTTGTCCAAGGCGAGCACCGCCTGCAAAATCTCGTTTTCTTCCTTTGGGAGATAGCTCAGGTTTTCCGGAACCGGATTTCTGCTCCTGAACCATCCCGTTTTAAGCATATTTTTGCTTTTATTGATCGCGGTTCGAATCAGCCACGCTTTTTCATGCTCGCCGCTTTCGAATACAGGGCGCTTTTGCAAATAGGCGAGAAACACTTCCTGCGCCACTTCTTCTGCATCCGCTATATTTTTCAAATAGGCAAAGGCGATTTTAATCAAGCTTTGCGAATATAAGTCCAAGGCCCGCCGCACAGATTCATTGAGCTCAAATGAATGGTGCACATCCGCACCCCCTTTCCCTTTGAATACAACTGAGGGTCCCTCTATTTTTCATTGGGGCCCATTTTATTTTGGCGAAAGGCGATTCCAAGCCTTTCATG
Organism: Paenibacillus sp. P22; assembly: GCF_000469945.2. Taxonomy (NCBI): domain Bacteria; kingdom Bacillati; phylum Bacillota; class Bacilli; order Caryophanales; family Paenibacillaceae; genus Paenibacillus; species Paenibacillus sp. P22. The sequence continues at coordinate 14,911 of NZ_CBRA020000001.1, forward strand.
GCTATGAACGCAAAAAGGCCGCAGATGAATGCAGGCCTAGACGGAAAGTTTATTTCTATTTTTGTCCATTAATATTAAGAATATGGAATGTCGATCCGAGATTAGAAAAGTAGAGGACAATCGGAATAAATATCGAGATAGGGGTGCATGTCGGATGAAGATCTACAGCTCAAGCCCGTATGACGTGAATTTGTACCTGAATTCCAAGCAGCCTGCCGATAAACCGGCTTTGGTCGCAGGCACGATACCCGAACTGTCGCATGACACGGATACCGTGGCGATCAGCCCGGCTGCCAGAGAACTGGCGGCATCCGATCTGGTGAACCATTCGGCCATCTATTTTGGAACCGCCCAAATCAATGATTCGCTGAATCGCCTTCTCGACGGTCAGCCCTCAGAGGTGAGGGAGGCCGCATACGGCATCATTCAATCCAATTTCATTACCGACGTATCCGGAGAAGAGGAACGGGCAGCTTTATCGGAATTAGGCTTTGCTCAAGCCAAGTATATGGCGGACAACTACATGAAGGAGAACGATGCGGCTGAATTCATGCAGACCATCCGTCAAATCGGAGCGATCTCCAAAACCCGTACCGTAGACCCTGAAACGAATGAAATCCGTTATGAAACGCCGCCGCAAAGGCCTGTTGGAGCTCCGGACGATTATATCGATTTGGCGTATATGATGAAGAAATTCGAACCGAAAACGATGGACAAGCTGCAAGAAGCGATAACCGGCGGAAAAGACTGGAACAGCATCCTGCAATCGTTCGCCAAGACCGCTTCGGCCCGCAAGGATTGGGTGCAGGAATACCGGGAAGCTGCAGGCAGGCAGACCGGGGACATTGCCGAGGAGAGCCGGTTCGGGAATGCCTCTACAGCCAGCATGGCGGAGTTTGTCCACGATATCAAGGCCGTCATTGCCAGTGCCGGATTCAAGCATCCAGAGTTGCTATCCGATTCTATAGAGGCATTTATGCGCACATTGGGCAGCCCGACATCCAGTTCGTACTAGCAGCAGCGTACAGCTTCAGAATCCGTTCTGACATTAGCGCTTCACGCAGCGGCTGAGAAAGCGGCGGAGGGCTTAGAAACATCGCCAGGAAAGTCCACCTCAACGATTATATGGACGATTGTATTACCCAGGATTACTTTGTGTTGCCAGGGGATATGCTCTTGAAACGAATTGGCTGGGACGCTGAACTGGCTCCTTTGAGCCTGCCGATCGTTGCCGTGATGCCTTCCTCGTAACTCGTGGCCGTGATCGGACCGATTCGTCTCGCATACTTTTCCCCGCTGAGACGCAGCGGCTCCTTGGTCAGGTAGAGCATTTCCACCACTTCCTTCATGGCCGGCACGAATAGTCCTAGCAAGGACAGCCCAATCCGGCCGAGCGGGATGACAGGCTTGGATACGCCGCTCGCCAGTCTGGCGATGCGGACGATGTCAGAGCCCGTGATTTCTCCTCCGCCAGGCAGGTTCCATTCTTCTCCGTAGGCATCGTCCCTGAGCGCAAGCTCCACGGTCATTTTGGCCGCGTCCGGCAAATACACGTATTCGCGGGGCACATGCATGTTCCCAATAAACAGGGCCGGCTTTCCGGCCGCGACGGCTTCCATCGTAGAGCCCAGGTAGGAAGCCTGGTTCGCCGACGGTCCGTAATAATCCGGCAGCCGAACGATCAAGGGACGGGCATGTTCCCACCGCCGGTCGAATATCATTTGTCCGTACATCAGCCTGATCCGCCCTTTGCGGGTATGAGGCTCCTTAGGATGGGACTCGCTCACCCATTCGGACTGTCTCCTCCCGTAAGGGTAAATGCCGTCCATGACGACGACCTTCAGACGCAGCCGATTCGCTGCCTCCATGACAGCCTCCCCCAGCGGAAGCAAGCGCTCGGCCATATCCTCATAGGGAACGTTGGCGCAATGGAAGAGGACATCCGCTTCCTTCGACGCTGCTTCAACCTCATCGGCAGAAAAGGCGTCTCCCGTCGCCAGCGTCAGTGCAGCGGGATTGCCGAGCTGCTCCGCCAGGCGGCTCAGCTTGCGAAGAGAACGGCCAAAGGCAATGACCGGGATCCCCCTCCGGATCAGCTCCTCGGTGACTGCCGCACCCGTTCCTCCTGCAGCTCCGATGACAATGGCCTTGTTCATTTCGCTTCCCCCTTATTTGTGATTGATTAATCACTAACTATGGAATCCACTATACCGATTTGTTAGTGATTGGTCAATCACTATTTTCAGGAAAGAAAGGGCCCATTGCTCGGCCCTTCATCCGTTTCGGCATATTCAAAGCCATGGATACGTTGCAAAGCATTCCCCGAGCCAAAAAAGAATCGTTCGATCTTCCGGGTCCGGAATCCCCGCAGAGCGGAACGCCTCCTGCACCAAGCGGCGGACTTCCCCAAGCCCTGCCTTCATGGCCGTCCGAATCGGCTTCTCCCGCATCGTCAGCGCCTGCATCTGAAGGAGCGTCTCCTGTCGGCGGGAAGAAAGAATCTGCTCATACGCGGAGATCAGTTCCCTTTCCAGCTTCTCGAATGATGGATCAATCACCATTCAAAGGGTACCAGCAATTCATGCCGGGAACAAACGAACAACAGGCTGCCCCGAAAGCCTTCGCCGCTTGAATCGGTTTGAAAGGACACCGTATACTAAGTGGACAACAAGGACGACCCTATCGACCGACAGGAAGGAACGAACCCATCCATGAATACGAACCTCCGCTTGATCATCGATACCGACACGGCCGGCGACGACGTCACTTCCCTGCTGTTCGGCATGCTCTGGCCCGGCGTGAGCGTAGAAGCGATCACGACCGTAATGGGCAATATTCCCGTCGAGCAATGCACCCTCAATGCGCTGACAACCGTGGAACAGGCGGGGAAAGGCGGAAAGGTGCCTGTGTTCCAGGGCTGCGATCGGCCTCTGCTCCGCCCGCTGGTACAGGCCGCATACGTTCATGGAGCGGACGGCATGGGAGATTCCGGCTTCCCGCCGCCTGCGCTCAAGGCCGAGGACGAGCATGCGGCAAACGCCATCGTCCGGCTGATCAACGAGCATCCGGGAGAGCTGGAGCTGGTCGCGCACGGTCCTCTGACCAATCTGGCAGTCGCCTACATGCTCGATCCCTCTATTGTCCATAAAATCAAAAAAGTATGGGTCATGGGCGGCTCCTGCCACTTCCGGGGCAATATTACGGCAACGGCGGAGTTCAACTTCTATGTCGATCCGGATGCCGCTCAAATGGTTTTCCAAGCCGGTTTCCCTATCGTCATGATCGGATGGGACATCTGCTGCCGCTACGCCCTTGTCGGCGGCGAGGATCTGGCCAAGCTCGAACGCATCGATACGCCGATCGCCCGCTTCTATCGCCAAGTCAACCGCAAAGCGCTCGCCTTCAACCTCGCAAACGGCTTGAACGGCGTGACCCATCCCGACTCGGTCACGATCGCCATGTGCATCCGGCCGGAGCTCATGCTCCGCTCGCAGCGCTGCCATGTCGAGATCGAGTGCCATAGCGAGAGCAACCGCGGCTTCAGCGCCGTCGACACGCGGCCTGCTCCCGAAAACACCCCCGCATGGAGCGGCGGCGAAAGGACGAGCGCCGAGGTATGCCTGGAGGCCGACTACGGCTTGTTCTACCGCATGCTGACGGCGATGCTGAGCGGCGACTATCGGGAATTCGTGTAGCCGTTATCGACGGACGGACACTTCTTTGAAATGTCCGAACCGAGACCAGCTTTTCGCTTGCGAACCGATTCGACAGAAAAAGATGCGGCCGACTCAGCGGTTGAAGCTTCGGACCGCTCCGCTGCGAACCTAAACATCGCCTCTCTTCAGAACGGCCTTAAGCTCATTGGCCTCCTCGACATGAACCATGCCGCTGCCAGCAAGGCAATAGCGACCAAAATTCCCGATTCTCCCGTCCAGAGCAGCGCATTTCCGCCTTTGGAGGAGGCATCGAAGACGTCCTGAATGATGGCATTCCAGGATGCATGCAGGAAGACCGCAGGCCATATGCTGCCGGTTGTCAGCCTCAGGCGTCCGATGATGAAGCCGAAAGAGGTGACCGATACCATGAATAAAATTACGGAGAGCACAGGGTAGGGACCGGAATAATACAGCCCGGCAATCATCACGGGAAGATGCCATACCCCCCAAATCATCCCGCTGGCGAGCATCGGGCGCGGAACGCGGGCGTCGATCAGCCTAGTAAGCATATACCCGCGCCAGCCGAGCTCTTCTCCGACGCTGCCGATCAGCCCGACTGCCGTGCCGGCAACCATCTGCAGCAGCAAGAGCCCTATGAAAACAATTGCAGGCGGAGCCTTGATGAAGAAATCCGGGGCCGCGAAATCCACCAGTCCCGCAATCCAAGCCGTCCCGTAGGCGAACAGGCCGATGACGGCAGGAAACAACAAAATAAAAGGCAATGTCCTCCACGTCCGCCTCCCCCCTGTCTTCAAGGAGATGTCCGCTGTGCCTTCACGCAGCAGCAGACGCGCGAGGATGGAGGACAAGCCGGGCGTCCACATAAGGAACAGGACAAAGATCGGAATTTTCAAAGCCAGGATGTAGCCGAGCGTGGACAGCGGGATGAGCATGGAGAAGAAGACGAGAAGTCCCCTTCTGGCAAGTCGAATACGCTCCCTCTCTCTGTCTGTGCCTGCAGCGGGTGCATGGTGGAAATTCGGGTTCATGAATGACAGCTCCTTTTTTTATGTATAAATCTATTTAGAACTATAGCAATGGCTCCATCTTCAGCAGAACCGACCCCGGTGCAGTATTCCCCCCCCGACCAAAGACCCGCCGCAATGCGACCTAAGCCTAAATCTGCCGCCGGAGCCTCAGCAAGCGGAAGCGGACCGTCAAGACGCGCAGGCCATTCAACAACGAAAAAAAAGCTTTCCAAAGCCGGTTCGGCTGGAAAGCAATCAGGTCCACACACATCGTTACAGCTCGGCCCCAAGCAAGATTTGAAGATCGTCGCTCAGCGGTCTCCCAAAGCCTGCTCGATTCGCTTGTCCGGCACGAACCAGATCGCCGCGACGAGCGCGAATAAAAAGCCGGATATCCACGGACTCGCATATGCGGTCAAGACCGCGAGCAAGTAGAGCAAAGGGGATAGCTTGCCTTTCCAGTCTTTGCCCATCTGCATGACAAAGGAGGAATCGCCGGCATGCTGGTTCATAATCGCGCGCTGAAGAAGCCAGTAGGTGAGCGCCGCAGCGATAGAATTATCCCGTACAGCGCTGTCGGAGTGGCTGCAAAATGGCTTTCTCCCATCCAGGCTGTCGTGAATGGAATAAGAGACAGCCAGAAGAGAAGCAGCAGGTTCAGCCACATCAGCCTCCCGTTCATCGTACGGACCATGTGCAGCAGATGATGATGATTGTTCCAGTAGATGCTCGCTTCCCGCGCTCATTCGACTCTTTCAGGTGCGAAAGCGATGCTCCCGATGCGGCCCGCGCCTTGATGGCGGCGTCCGGACTTCCAGCAGCGGCTAGGCTGGCCGTACGAAATGCTTACGCCTCTCCTTGGAATATCTTGCCCAAAGCGTCCAGCATGATGGTTGTCCCATGTTCCCGTATTTCCGGCGTATCGTGTCCGTCAAGAAACGCGCCTTGCTCGGTGAAGATCAGCTTGGTGCCGTCATCCACCTCGATAAGCTCGACCGTAGTCATCGAGACGGAGATCCGTATATCGTTCGAATCCATGGTGTAGGTGTACACTATGCGCCGCTCCGGAATCAGCTCCTGGTAGCTCGCATCGAAGGTGAAAATCGGCCCTTCCGGCGGCCCGCCCCTGCTGTACTCTCGCCCGCCAACCCGAAAATCGAAGATGTCCGGCTTTGAGAACCATCGGGCTTTCGCAACCGGGTCCGACCAAGCCTGATACACCCGCTCCGGCGAAGCGGCATAAGTCCTCTCGACGACAAAGGTCGCATGCTTCACAAATCGTTCGTTCATCGTTCTTCCTCCTTAGGTTTCGTCACTCTGCTTCTCGGCAAGAAAGTCCCCCAACTGATCCAGATTACGCTCCCAGCTCATCTGCCGCTCGAGGACGGGCTTCTCGAATTCCGTCTTCATCGCTTGCAGAAGGCTCGTGAAATCTTCAACCGTCAATGGCGCCTTGCCTTGCAAAAGCTTGGATGCATGTCCCAGCAGCTCTAATCGTTTCTGCTGCATTTGAATCTGCTCCTTGATCCGGCCGATCTGCAGCTGGACGATCTCAAGTGGACTGATCCACCCCCCGCCGAGAGCGGACTTGATCTCCTCCAGAGACAGCCCCAGCTCCTTCAGCGACAAGATCTGGTGCAAATACGACAGATCCGCCTCACTGTACAGCCGGTGGCCGGATTCCGTCTGACCCGATGGAGAGAACAATCCGATCTGGTCGTAATAACGCAAGGTTCGAACCGTAAGCCCCGTCAGAGTGGCGAGATCCCCGGTCTTCCACTGTCTCTTCATTCCCCTCTCCATTCTTTGGCGCTAGCTTTCTACCGGTATCTTTATTGTGAACCATGACGCAGCGTAAGGTGCAAGCGGAAAAACCGGCATTCTGCCAAGATCTTTTTTCGGCGCGGAGGATTCATTGAAACTCGACATCGGTAACAAATGGGCTTTGCTGGATTAGAGGCGGCAGTTGCTCCGCATCGCAGTTTCCAGACAGCTTGAGGGTTATTTCCATGGCGTTTGAATGCTGTTGTGAAACCAAGCGGTTCGGCCAGCCAAGAACGAACGCAGAGGACCGCTTCGCAAATTCTCGCCGGAAGGGTTATGATGAATAAGGTTGTTCTAACAAAGGCGGATTCAAACCATCCCGAATCGGAAGAGAGTCCCATGACGGCAGCATGAAAGCTAAAGCGAGTCGCGGAATTTGCGGATGGGTCTGTTGCCGTTCTACTGAAGAATGCTGGAGCGAAGGTGGTATGCAGCTTGTGGTGGTTCATTATTCCTTTTGGCGTCATTGCCGCCCTTTATGTAACGTTTCTATTCTATCCGGCGTTAGGCGGACGGATATCCCG
>NZ_CBRA020000002.1:0-65000 GCF_000469945.2 Paenibacillus sp. P22
CTTCCAGCGGCGGCTGCGCGCCGCCGCCGGGGGTGAGGACGGTCAGCGATACCTGACCGTCCCTCACCATAATATCGCGGACGGCAATCCCGTCCGCGGCAAAAGCGGCCGTCACCGAATTGACAGCCTCTATCACGAGTTCACGTGTAAGCATGTTCCACTCTCCACCTTCCGCATAAATCCATTCCATTATAGCATAATGAAATCGGATTTCTCTCCTCTCCTACGGCCTTGCCGCCGGAGATGGGAGCGGCGAAGACGGGCTGGAGGAGCTGCCGGAAGGACGTTCGCCGCTGCTGTAGCGGAGAATGCCCTGATAGACCGCCGCCGCCACCTGCTTCTGATACCCGGCGTCGCCAAGCCTGGCGGCCTCGCCCGGATGCGAAAGGAAGCCGACCTCGACAAGAGCGCTCGGCACCGTATCGACGGCTTGGAGCAGATACACTGTATTGGGAGCCTTGGCGGCCACGCGCTCCGTATTCTGCAGGTTGACGCGGATCTCATCCTGGATGAGAGCTGCAAGCGCGGCATTGCCTTCATGGTTCGGGTAGTAGAACGTCTGGGCTCCCGACCATTTGGGCGAAGGGATGCTGTTCATGTGGATGCTGATCATAAGATCCGCTTGATGCTCCTGCACGAATTTGGCCCGCTTCGCCAAATCCTCGCTCTTCCGTTTGCGGTAGGCTTTCGTATCCGGTGAAGCCAGATCCGTATCTCCCTCCCTCGTCACGTATACAAGGGCGCCCGATTGCTGCAGATAATCCCGCAGCTGGAGCACGATCGCCAGGTTGAGATCCTTCTCGACCAAGCCGCTTTTGCTTACCGCGCCTCCATCCGGCCCGCCGTGTCCCGCATCGAGCACGATCGTCCTGCCGCTCAGCGGCATGGACCAGTCGCTCCATGTGCGGGCCGCCGGCATCTGCTCCGTCAGCATCCAGGCGAGAAGCGCCAGCATGCCTGCGATGATGCCCAGCCGGGTCCAGCCCCGCGGATTCATCCAGACGACGACGCGTCTGCGGCTGCGGTACAGGCCATGCCTATTGTCTTCGGCCACTTTTTTTGTCAAAAAAACACCCCATCCCGCATACATGATCGGCAGCCGCGGGGCTCATGTGGCAAGCCATCCGCGCTCTAATCATTTATATGGGACAGGGCGTTCATTCATTCCGGTTTGTCCGGCTTAGGCATTCGCAGGCTGCTCCTGCATGCCTTCAATGAGAATCTGGGCCACTTCCGGACGGGAGAACTCCGGAGGCGGGCAGATGCCGCCGCGCAGCATCTCGCGAACCTTCGTGCCCGAGAGCGCGACATGCTCCGACTTGTCATGCGGACAAGTCTTGCTCGTAGCCATGTTGCCGCATTTCTTGCAGAAGAAGCTGTGCTCGAAATACAGCGGGGTGATGTCCAGATCTTCCGCCGGGAACGTCTTCAGCAGATCCTGGGCCTCATAGGTGCCGTAGTAATCGCCGACTCCGGCATGGTCGCGCCCGACGATGAAATGCGTGCAGCCGTAATTCTTCCGCACGAGCGCGTGGAAAATCGCTTCGCGCGGGCCCGCATAACGCATAGCCGCCGGGAACACCCCGAGAAACGTCCGGCTTTCCGGGTAGTAATTGTCCAGCAGGGCCAAATAGCTCTTCATCCGAACATTGGCCGGCACATCATCTGATTTCGTCTCTCCGACAAGCGGATTGAGGAAAAGCCCGTCTACAATTTCCATCGCGCATTTCTGGATGAACTCATGGGCGCGGTGGACCGGATTGCGCGTCTGGAAGCCAACGACCGTCTTCCAGCCCTTATCGGCGAAAATCTGGCGCGTCTGCGCCGGATCGAAATAAAACTCGCCGAACTTTTCCGGCTGCGGCCGGTTCAGAACGGTAATCGGACCGCCGACGTACGTATTCGGACGGGAGAAGAGCTTTTTCACGCCGGGATGCTCGAGATCATCCGTCTTGAACACCTGCACGGCTTCATGCTTCTGATCGACCGCATAGACGCTCTCCACGTCCAGCAGCGCATAGACGACTCCGTCCTCGCCCTTGAGGGCGACGCGCTGTCCCGCGGACAGTTCGGAAGCTGTCGCTTCATCTACAGCCAGCGTAATCGGAATGCTCCATACGATTCCGCTGGACAGACGCATCCGGTCCACGACCGAGCGGTAATCCTCTTCGCCGAGGAATCCCGTCAAGGGCGAGAACGCTCCGACGCCGATGAGGTCCAGATCCGAGATCGTCCAATTATCTACCGTCAAAGCCGTGAGGCTGCCGGCTTCCTGCAGCAGGCGCTCGCGCTCGGCCCCCTCTGCAATTCGGTTTACCAGTTCGCCGCCATGAGGCTTGATGCTTGCCATGTCCTTGTCCTCCCCGCGGCTCATTTATGCAGTCCGCATTCGGTTTTGTCGTTGCCCGACCAGCGTCCCGCGCGAGGGTCCTCGCCCGGAGCGACCTGGCGCGTGCACTGCTCGCAGCCGATGCTCGGGAAGTTGCGGTCATGCAGAGGGTTGTAGATGATGTCGTTCTCCCGGATATAGTTCCAGACGTCCTCGGAAGTCCAATCCGCGATCGGGTTGAATTTGACAAGCCCGAATTTCGTATCGTATTCGATCTTCTCGGCGTTCGCGCGCGTCGGCGCCTGATCGCGGCGGATGCCGGTAATCCATGCCTCGTATTGGGACAGGATGCGGGTGAGCGGTTCGACCTTGCGGATGTTGCAGCAAGCATTGGGATCGCTCTTCCACAGCTCCTCGCCATGCTGGGCCGCTTGCTCCTCCGGCGTGAGCACCGGCTTCACCTGAACGAACTTGATGCCGTATTTGGCTTCCATCCGGTCGCGCGTCTCATACGTCTCCGCGAAGTGAAAGTCGGTATCCAGATAGAAAATGTCCGAACGCGGGCTTATTTTCTGCAGCATGTCGACGAGAACGACGTCCTCGGCTCCAAAGCTGCAGGCAAACGTAATATTCGGGAAGGTTTCGACTGCGTATTTGAGGATTTCCTCCGGCGATGCCGTTTCCAGCTTAACCGCCTGCTCGGTAATCAGGGCTTCTTTTTCCAAAAGGTTCAAGGTGGTTCCCCTCCTAATCATTAATACCAAGTAAAAAACTATGCTTTACTATGATTATAAGGGGAACATTGCCGTTGAGCAATTGTTTAATTCATCAAAAAAGCCCGAAATTCCTTGCTGTATAAGGGTTTCTTATCCATTGGATAAGGCTATCTTATGCGGTGCACTCCATCCTTGTCCGCATTGCGGGCAAGCTCCGTCAAGTATTCGAAGAAAGCATCGCGGTTCACGTCGTCCACGACGGTAACCTTTCTTCCGCCTTCCTTTTCCACCGTGCGTCCTTGAGACGGACCGGATGGGATGACGTCGCAAGTCGCCTCTCTCGAGGATACGAGCTCAGGCTTGCCGATGATCGCGGTCGTCAGGACATCCCACAAATAATAAGTGGAGTTGGTCGCGAAGTGAACGAGCGGAGGAACGGTAGCATAACATTGCCCCAGGAAGTCGATTCCCTCATGACGGCGGTTCTGCGCCCACTCCTTGCGGGTTTCCACCATGAGCGGCACTTTGTTCGTGCTTTCCAACGCAACCATATCGATCGCGATGCCGCTGTCCCATACACGCTTGGCGGCCTCGGGATCCCAATAGCTGTTCCATTCCGCCGTGCCGTCATGCTCGGGCTCGTGCACGTTGCCTTCCGGAAGGAACGTTCCGCCCATCCAGTACAGCTTCTCGATCTTGCTTTCAATGGAGCTGTCGACGTCGAGAGCCCGGGCAAGATCCGTGAGCGGTCCCGTGAACAGCAGCGTCACCGGCTCCTTGCTTGCCTGAAGCTTGTCCACGATATCCAGATGCGCCGGCTTCGCAGCCTCTTGCGTAACGACCTCAGGGCGTTCATTCAGCAAAGGAAGGGCATCGACATAGAATGCATGCATGCGCCAATCCTTTGGAAACGGGTTTTTTCCTCGGGAATCGGAACGGGCAACTTCCAATCCCTTCAGCTCCGGAGCGCCATAACGGTCGATGATCTTGCGGCTCGCCGATACGGCCGGCTCCACGTAGCAATCCGCGTCGATTACGGATACGCCGATCAGATCGACATCTTTCATTTGAAGCAGCAAAAAGAGGGAGACGAGATCGTCGACACCTCCGTCGTGATTGAAGTAAACGGGTTTGCGGAAATTCGAATTCATGGTCATCTTCCTTTCTTATGTAAGCCTTGGAGATAGGTTGAAGCCTTTGCCTTGTGCGGAGTAGAGTTCTACCCGTTTAGCTCAAAATCTGCTCTTAACGATATAAGTCCCCTATAGCTTTCGCCGGCCGCCTACAAAAAACACCTTTTCCGCGACAGCGGAAAAGGTGCTTGTAAAACCTATTAACGTTTCGAGAACTGAGGAGCACGACGAGCTGCTTTGAGGCCGTACTTCTTACGTTCTTTCATCCGCGGGTCACGCGTCAGGAATCCAGCGCGCTTCAGGGATGGACGGAATTCCGGATCTGCTTTGAGCAGAGCGCGGGAAATGCCGTGACGGATGGCACCGGCTTGACCGGAAGTGCCGCCGCCATGCGCGATGACGATAACGTCGTATTTGCCGACTGTTTCCGTCAGGGCAAGCGGTTGTTTAACGATCAGCTTCAGCGTTTCAAGACCGAAGTAATCGTCCATTTCGCGCTTGTTGATAATGATTCGTCCTTCACCCGGCACGAGACGTACGCGTGCTACGGAGTGCTTACGACGACCAGTTCCATAGTATTGAACTTGAGCCATTGTAGGGTCCTCCTTCTAATTAACCGCGCAGCTCGTAAGCTACCGGATTTTGTGCTTGGTGCGGATGTTCCGATCCAGCGTATACTTTGAGCTTCAGCTTCATTTTGTTGCCGAGACGGTTTTTAGGAAGCATGCCGTGTACGGCGTACTCAACGAGGCTCTCAGGCTTCTTGATCAGCTGGTCCTTGGCAGGAGTCACTTTCAAACCGCCTGGGTGCATGGAGTGACGGTAGTAGTTCTTGTCATTCCATTTGTTGCCTGTCAGAACGATTTTCTCCGCGTTGATGACAACGACGAAATCGCCGGTGTCGATATGTGGAGTGAATTGCGGCTTGTGCTTGCCGCGGATCAGGCTTGCAACTTCGCTGGCCAGACGGCCAAGCGTTTGGCCTTCAGCGTCAACGATGTGCCAGTTGCGTTGAACTTCGGTAGGCTTAGCCATATAAGTGGAGCGCATGAGGGGATCCTCCTTCAATGTTTACGATCATTTATCATGAAACACACGTTTCAAGGTCAATTATCATGGTAGGGTTATTGCTTGTGTTGCCTTTCGGGTTGTGACTTTCTTACGCGGGGCTGTGGGAGAGCCAATAAGAAAGCACAAGTTATATATTACAATAACGGAGCGCCCAGTGCAAGGATTTTTGGAATCGAATCACGATAATATCACGATATCGGACCGGTATATTTATCCTAGGAAACTGTTCCAAACATCTGCAGTCAGGATTGCTCGCCATAATCCACTTCAACCAGCGTCAATCCATAAGGAACGGCCGTCGGGCCGGCTGCTTGACGATTCTTGGCCAGAATGATTCCGCCCATCGAATCCGGATCCAGCTTGCCTTTGCCGACGAGCAGCAGCGTCCCGGTTATGATCCTGACCATATTGTAAAGGAAGCCGTTCCCCGTCAAATAAAGATCCAGGTGAGGGCCCTCCTGCCGAAGCTCCGCCTCGTAAATCGTCCTCACATGCGAGATCTTGTCCGAATGGACCGTTGTGAACGAGGTGAAGTCATGTTCGCCAACGATATATTCAAGCGCTCTGCGCATGGCCCCGACGTTCAATTGTGGTGCTGGATGATGAAAATGATAATTACGGCGGAAGACGTCATTGAATTTGCCGGTATAGATCGAATAACGGTATGTCTTGCGCTTGGCTGCATATCTGGAGTGAAATTCAAGCGGTACTTCCACCGCATTCTCCACGATTCTTATATCGGAGGGCAGCCGGCTGTTGAGAGCCAGGGACCACCGTTCAACCGCTATCTGCGCCTCGGTGTAAAAGTTGAACACCTGCCCCAAGGCATGCACTCTGGCATCCGTTCTTCCTGAGGCGGTGATGTGGGTTTTAGCATCCGTAAGCACCTCGATCGCCTGCTCAATGACGTCCTGGACCGTATTTCCTCCCGGCTGGGATTGAAATCCGCTGTAGGCGGTGCCGTCGTAGGCTACCTTCATCCGTATGTTTCTCAAAGCTTTTCTCTCCTTGGCCGCCTTTGAAATTCTATCCTTGGCATGGCAAAGATTCCTCGTATTCAGACTGCCTGCTTTTACACCGCTGCGCATTCAAATGATCGTTCCGATCGCTGTTGAAGCCGTATTTCCTGATCAGATTCAACAGGGTTGAAATCCGTCTTCAAAGGCGACCGCTTAGCTGCCTAATCCCGCAAAAGCATGCGGGTCCCCCTTAGGTCGGCAGCTGTCGTTTCTCCACGAATCATTCGATTGCTCCGCTGCTATGTGCAAGCATTTTTCATCGATCGAGGAACCTTTGCAGCCCGTCTGAAATTCCACACGCCCCCCAAGGGGTCAAAGGCAAGCTGCACGGCCTGCCGGAGGGCAAAAGAAAAAAGGTGGCCGCTTAGGTCCACCTTTTGCTTGCCGCCGGCAGCGGCAGCGGGTGCTATTTACGCGCGGTCAACCAGTTCGAGGAAGACCATAGGAGCCGAATCGCCGCGGCGAGGTCCCAGCTTGAGGATACGAGTGTATCCGCCAGCGCGCTCGGAGTAGCGGCTCGCAAGTTCCGAGAACAGCTTTTGGATTGCGTCCTGCTCTCCGTCGATCGTTTCGCGGCGCACGTATGCAGCCACTTGACGGCGGGCGTGGAGATCTCCGCGCTTCGCTTTCGTGATCAGTTTTTCTGCAATCGAACGCACTTCTTTCGCTTTCGCTTCGGTCGTCTGAATGCGCTCGTACAGGAACAGGTCGGTAACAAGGTCACGGAACAGTGCTTTCCGCGCGCTTGCGTCGCGTCCCAGTTTAGAGTATGCCATCGATTTCCCCTCCTTGATGCTTATTCTTCCGTGCGGAGGCCAAGACCAAGCTCTTCGAGCTTCTCCTGAACTTCTTCCAAAGACTTGCGGCCCAGGTTGCGGACCTTCATCATGTCTTCTTCCGTCTTCAAGGTCAGTTCTTGAACGGTGTTGATGCCAGCACGTTTAAGGCAGTTGTAAGAACGGACGGACAGGTCCAGTTCCTCGATCGTCATCTCGAGAACCTTTTCCTTCTTGTCCTCTTCCTTCTCAACCATAATTTCCGCGTCTTTAGCTTCATCGGTCAGTCCGACGAACAGGTCCAAATGCTCGGTCAAAATTTTAGCGCCGAGGCTTACAGCCTCTTCGGGGCGGATGCTTCCATCCGTCCATACTTCAAGCGTCAGCTTGTCGTAGTTGGTCACCTGACCGACACGTGTATTCTCAACGCTATAGTTCACACGAGTAATTGGCGTGTAAATCGAATCAACGGGGATGACGCCAATCGGCTGGTCTTCACGCTTGTTGCGGTCTGCTTGCACATAACCGCGGCCGCGATTGGCGAAAATCCTCATATGGAGCCGTGCGCCGGAAGCCAAGGTTGCGATATGAAGATCAGGCTGAGAATCTCGACATCGCTGTCTGCGCGGATGTCGCCCGCCGTTACGTTCCCTTCGCCTTCTGCATCAATTTCCAGCACCTTCTCTTCGTCGGAGTGGATTTTGAGCGACAGGCCTTTCAGGTTCAGGATCATTTCGGTAACGTCCTCCATGACCCCCGGAACCGTGGAAAACTCGTGAAGAACTCCGTCAATCTGCACGGACGTCACTGCCGCGCCGGGAAGCGACGAGAGCAGGATGCGGCGAAGCGAGTTTCCGAGTGTCGTGCCGTAACCCCGTTCCAGGGGCTCGACGACAAATCGGCCATAAGCTCCGTCGTCACTCAGCTCAACGGTTTCGATTTTCGGCTTTTCGATCTCAATCACTATAGTACCCTCCTTCAAAACGTCGCTCCGTATCAATAACGTTCAATGGCGTCAAATCATGTAGTATGCCAAACCTTCACAACCATTATTCACAAGTTGCAGCAATTTGATACCACAGACCGACGAACTATACGCGACGGCGTTTCGGCGGACGGCAGCCGTTGTGAGGAACCGGAGTTACGTCCTTGATCAGGTTCACTTCGAGGCCAGCGGCTTGAAGGGAACGGATCGCGGCTTCACGGCCGGCGCCAGGTCCTTTAACCATGACTTCAACGGCTTTCATGCCATGTTCCATAGCGGCTTTAGCAGCGGATTCCGCAGCCATTTGAGCGGCGTAAGGCGTGCTTTTACGCGAGCCTTTGAATCCGAGGTTGCCGGAGCTTGCCCAGGAGATGGCGTTGCCGTGCGGATCCGTAATCGTGACGATCGTGTTGTTGAACGTCGAGCGGATGTGCGCTACGCCGGATTCGATATTCTTCCGGTCACGGCGTTTGGTGCGAACCACTTTTTTAGGTTTAGCCATTGTTGTTTATCCCCCCTTATTTCTTCTTGTTCGCTACAGTCCGACGAGGACCTTTACGCGTACGGGCGTTGGTCTTCGTGCGTTGTCCGCGAACCGGCAGACCGCGGCGGTGGCGGATACCACGGTAGCATCCGATTTCAACAAGACGTTTGATGTTGAGGGAAATCTCGCGGCGGAGATCGCCTTCTACTTTAACAGACTTGTCGATTACTTCGCGCAGCTTGCTTACTTCGTCTTCCGTGAGGTCGCGAACGCGCGTGCTTGCGCTGACGCCAGTTTCAGCCAGGATCCTCTTAGCGGTCGTTTGACCGATGCCGAAGATGTACTGGAGAGCAATCTCAACGCGCTTGTCGCGCGGCAAATCCACACCAGCTATACGTGCCATGGGCAGTGTCCTCCTTTCTTAACCTTGTCTTTGTTTGTGTTTCGGATTTTCGCAAATGACCATAACGTTGCCTTTGCGGCGAATGACTTTGCATTTCTCGCAAATAGGCTTAACCGAAGGTCTGACCTTCATTGGTAATTACCTCCCGATTCCTTCTTCCGTCGAACCCGCGGTTCTACTTCCGATAGGTAATGCGTCCTCTGGATAAATCGTAAGGCGACAACTGGATAACCACTTTGTCTCCGGTCAGAATACGGATAAAGTGCATTCTGAGCTTGCCGGATACATGAGCGAGAATCTGGTGACCGTTCTCCAGTTCAACCCGGAACATGGCGTTAGGCAGCGGTTCAATAACCGTTCCTTCGACTTCAATGACGTCTTCCTTGGCCATCCTCATTCTCCTTTCGATCAGCGTACTTCTGTATGACGAATCTAAGCTTGGCATTGGTCACCCGGCCCGTCTCGGACATGCTGTCCGAAACTTCGCTGCTGAGAGCCGGCAGTAACTGAAGATGCTGGATGTTTTTCTTCTTCGGCGAGTCGAAGCGCCGTGCATCTCCATCGGCGATCAAGACGAACCGGTCGTCGATCAATCCGATGATGATGGCGCAGCTGCCCTCGTCCTTGCCTCGAAGCACTTTGACAAGACGGCCGATCTGAGCCAGCGGATCCAAGTTCCTCTTACTCCGAATCCGGCAGCTTCGTCAAAATCTCGCAGCCGTTCTCCGTGACCGCAACCGTGTGCTCGAAATGAGCGCACCAGGAGCCGTCAACCGTTACAACCGTCCAATTGTCCGTCAGTGTCCGGACATAACGCTCCCCGATGTTCACCATCGGCTCGATGGCCAGCACCATGCCTGGTTTCAGCCTCGGGCCCCGGTCCGGAATGCCGTAGTTCGGAATCTGCGGCTCTTCGTGAAGATCCTGGCCGATTCCGTGACCTACATATTCGCGAACGATGGAGAAGCCCTCGTCTTCCACCGCTTTCTGGATGGCGTGCGAGACCGTATACAGCCGAACATCCGGTTTGACCTGTTCAAGCCCGGCGAACAGCGAACGTTCGGTGACCTCCAGCAGTCGGGAGACTTCATCCGTAACCGTCCCTACCGGATAGGTCCAAGCCGAATCCCCATGGTAGCCCTCGTACTGAGCGCCGATATCAAGCGTGATGATATCGCCTTCGTTCAGCTTGCGGGATCCAGGGATGCCGTGCACCAGTTCTTCGTTGACAGAAGCGCAAATGCTGCCAGGAAATTGATTGTAGCCCTTAAACGACGGAATAGCGCCTTGACTGCGAATGTAGCGATCGGCGATATCATCCAGCTCGCGGGTCGTAATGCCCGCCCGCACAGAAGCAGCCATAAGACGGTGTGTCTCGGCTACTATGCGTCCCGCCTCTCTCATGAATCGCAGTTCGGCTTCAGACTTGCAGATTATCATTCGTTCGAACCCCGCAGAGCGGCAACGATCTCGGCCGTTACTTGGTCAATTTCCTTCTCTCCGTCCACTTCGCGCAGCAAGCCTTTGCCGCCGTAGTATTCCAGAAGAGGAGCCGTCTTCGAGATGTACTCGTCGAGGCGTGTACCGACCTTCTCCTCGGTGTCGTCCGAACGCTGGTAAAGCTCTCCGCCGTCCTTGTCGCAGATGCCTTCAACCTTGGGAGGGTTGAACATCACGTGATAAGTGGTGCCGCAGGTTTTGCAGATGCGGCGTCCCGTCAGCCTGGCCAGCAACAGACCGCGATCGACATGCAGGTTGACTACATGATCGATGCCGCGTCCCATTTCCGCCAGCATGGCGTCAAGCGCTGCAGCTTGCTGAAGAGTGCGCGGGAAGCCGTCCAGCAGGAAGCCTCTCTCGCAATCAGCCAGCAGCAGGCGTTCCCGCACGATCCCGTTGGTGATTTCATCCGGGACAAGAAGACCTTGATCCACGAATTCCTTCGCCTTTTGGCCAAGCGGAGTGCCCTGCTTCATCGCCAGCCGGAACGCATCGCCGGTGGAGATGTGAGGAACGTTGAACTTTTCTACGATTCTCTCGGCCTGGGTGCCTTTGCCGGCCCCCGGAGGACCCATGAAAAGAATGTTCATCCTGTCTTCCTCGCTTTAAGCACAATAGGCACGCGCGGGCTGACCACTACCTCCAGCTGGAGCCAGCAAGCCGCCCGTTCGAAGCCCAGTGTTATTTATTGATAAACCCTTTGTAGTGACGCTTGATCAATTGGGTTTCGATCTGCTTCATCGTGTCGAGAGCGACGCCGATGACGATCAGCAGCGAAGTACCGCCAAGCTGAATCGAACGATCCAAGCCGGCCAAGGATCCGAACAGTATCGGCATCAGCGAGATAACCGCCAGGAACAGAGCTCCGAAGAGGGTTATGCGGGACATGACGCGCGTAATGTAGGTCGAGGTCGGTTTGCCCGGGCGAACGCCTGGGATATAGCCGCCGTTCTTCTTCATTTGATCCGCCATCTGTACAGGGTTGATCTGCACGAAGGTGTAGAAGAAGGTGAAGCCGATAATCAGTATAACATAGATCACCATGCCGAGCGCCTTGTCGTAGCTCAGGTGGTTGATGATCCATTGAGCCCAGCTGTGGCCGGACCAGAACTGAGCGATCGTCGACGGGAACATCAGCAGCGATACCGCGAAGATGACCGGGATAACCCCTGCGCCATTGACCTTCAGCGGAATATGCGTCGATTGTCCGCCGTACATCTTGCGTCCTACAACACGCTTGGCGTATTGGACAGGAATCTTGCGGATGCCCTGTTGGACGAAGATGACGCCGACGAGCACGGCCAGAACCACAATCAGAATGGCCAGAACCTTCAGCACGCCCATGAATACTTCACCAGGCTGATCTACGAAGTAAGTCGTGTAGATCTTCCCGATGTGGCCCGGCATGGCTGCGATAATACCCGCGAAGATAATTACCGAGATGCCGTTGCCGATGCCGCGCTCCGTAATCTGCTCGCCCAACCACATGAGGAAGGCTGTACCGGCCGTCAGGATGACGGCGATCATCGCATAGGTAGCGAAGCCCGGATTTTGAACCAGTTCCATGTTAGTGAGACGATTGAAGCCTACTGCCGTGGCAAAGCCCTGAACAAGACCCAACACAATGGTACCATAGCGCGTAATCTGCGCCAGTTTCCGTTTGCCGTTCTCGCCTTCCTTGGCCCATTCTGCGAAGCGCGGAATGACATCCATGGAAAGCAGCTGCACGATGATCGATGCCGTGATGTACGGCATGATTCCGATCGCGAAGATCGAGAATTTGAAGAGCGCGCCGCCCGTGAACGTGTTCAGCAAACCGAACAGATCCGAACCTTGGTTATTGCTTGTGAAGACGCTCTTGTCGATGTTGGGCACCGGAATGAAGGAACCGATGCGGTATACAAGCAAAATGAAAAGGGTAAAGAGGATCCTCTTGCGAAGGTCTTCCACTTTCCAAATGTTTGAAACCGTCTTGAACAATTAGATCACCTCGGTTTGACCGCCGGCAGCCTGGATCTTCTCTACCGCAGATTGAGAGAACTTGCTTGCTTTAACCGTAAGTTGAACCGTTACTTCGCCATTGCCGAGAATCTTGATTCCTGCGAGAGGGTTTTTGATGATGCCCTTCTCAACGAGAACTTCAGGAGTTACTTCGGAGCCAGCTTCAAATACATTCAACTCTTCGATGTTGACAATCGCGTACTCTTTGCGGAATGGATTGTTGAAACCACGCTTAGGCAGACGACGATACAGCGGGTTTTGACCGCCCTCGAATCCAGGACGCACGCCGCCGCCGGAACGGGCATTTTGACCTTTATGGCCTTTGCCCGCCGTTTTGCCGTTGCCGCTACCGATACCGCGTCCTTTACGGAACGGGCTCTTGCGGGAACCTTCAGCTGGTTTAAGATCATGCAATTTCATCGTTCGTTGCACCTCCTTGTTGCTCTTTGAAAGTCTATGGATAGCGATTTGCTCGCTCTTATACTTCTTCTACTTTAACCAGGTGGTTAACCGTAGTCACCATGCCGCGGATAGCGGGGCTGTCGTTAAGGACAACCGTCTGGCGAATTTTGCGAAGACCGAGCGAAGCGACCGTTGCGCGCTGCTTCTCGTTGCGGCCGATCAGACTGCGGACGAGGGTTACTTGCAATTTAGCCATCGTGTTCCCCTCCTTAACCCAAGAGCTCTTCGACAGTTTTTCCGCGAAGCTTGGCAACATCTTCAGCGCGTTTCAGGCGGGAAAGGCCTTCGAGCGTTGCGTTAACCATGTTCATGGAGTTGGAAGAACCGAGGGATTTGGTCAGGATGTCGCCGACACCTGCCAGTTCCAGTACTGCACGCACAGGGCCGCCGGCGATAACGCCGGTACCTTGGGATGCTGGCTTGAGAAGAACTTCGCCAGCGCCGAAGTGGCCGAGCACCAAGTGCGGGATCGTCGTGTTCACGAGAGGAACAGAGATCAGGTTTTTCTTGGCATCCTCAATACCTTTGCGAATGGCTTCAGGTACTTCAGCTGCTTTGCCGATACCAGCGCCTACATGTCCTTTGCCGTCTCCGACAACGACCAGGGCGCTGAAGCTGAAGCGGCGTCCGCCTTTAACTACTTTTGCTACGCGGTTGATGTGGACAACCTTTTCGGTCAGTTCACCCAACGCATTTGCATCAATACGCAAGTCGATTTACCTCCTTTAGTTAGAATTGGAGACCCGCTTCACGGGCTGCATCAGCCAGTGCTTGAATCCGTCCATGGTACAGGTAGCCTCCACGGTCGAATACGACGCTCTCATGGCCTTTATCCTTCGCACGCTTAGCGATCAGTTCGCCTACGAGCTTAGCGGATTCGACGTTGCCGCCGTTGTTCACTTTCTCAGCAAGCTCTTTGTCCAGCGTAGATGCGGACGCGATCGTTACTCCAGCCACATCGTCGATCAGCTGAGCGTAGATGTGCTTGGAGGAGCGGTAAACGGAAAGCCGAGGACGCGCTACAGTGCCGTTGATTTTTTTGCGCACGCGCAGGTGGCGTTTCAGACGGGCTTTGTTTTTGTCGCCTTTGGTGATCATTGAGGGATCCTCCCTTCTTGAATAGATGAACCTCTATACCAATAAGCATAGCCTTATGCTTATTTTTTCTTACCGGCTTTGCCTTCTTTGCGGATAATGCGTTCGCCTTCGTACTTGATGCCTTTGCCTTTGTATGGCTCTGGCTCGCGTACGGAGCGGATTTTCGCAGCCGTTGCGCCGACAAGCTCTTTGTCGATGCCGCGGACCGTGATTTTGTTGTTACCGATCACTTCGAACTCGATGCCGTCAGCAGGCACGATTTCAACCGGGTGGGAGTAGCCGACGTTGAGGACGACTTTCTCGCCGGATTTGCTAGCGCGGTAACCAACGCCTACCAGCTCAAGATTCTTGGAGAATCCATCCGTTACACCGCTGACCATGTTCGCGATGATGCTGCGGGTCGTGCCGTGCAGGGAGCGGTGCAGCTTGTTGTCGGAAGGACGTTCTACGAGGATCGAGCCTTCTTCCAAGTTGACTTTGATATCTTTGTGAACCGGACGGCTAAGGGAACCTTTCGGTCCTTTTACCGTGATCACCGTTTCGTCCAGGGAAACATTCACGCCGCTAGGGACGGTAATCGGTTTGCGACCAATACGGGACATTG
Organism: Paenibacillus sp. P22; assembly: GCF_000469945.2. NCBI lineage: Bacteria > Bacillati > Bacillota > Bacilli > Caryophanales > Paenibacillaceae > Paenibacillus > Paenibacillus sp. P22. The sequence continues at coordinate 14,582 of NZ_CBRA020000002.1, forward strand.
TTGCACCTCCTATCGTTGTGGCGATTTATTACCAGACGTAGCAGACGACTTCGCCGCCAGCTTTGCCTTGACGTGCTTCTTTGTCGGTCATAACTCCCTTGGATGTGGAGATAATCGCGATTCCGAGACCGCCGAGTACGCGCGGAACCTCGTTGGATTTCGTGTAAACGCGCAGGCCGGGCTTACTGATACGTTTCAGACCAGTAATGACACGCTCGTTGTTGGAGCCGTATTTCAGGAAAATACGGATCATCCCTTGCTTGCTGTCCTCGATATATTCAGCGTCACGAATGAAGCCCTCGCGCTTGAGAATATCAGCGATTTGCTTCTTGATTTTCGAAGCGGGCATTTCAACGGTTTCATGACGAACAAGATTCGCGTTGCGGATACGGGTAAGCATATCTGCGATCGGATCAGACATAACCATTCTTGTGTACCTCCTTCCCGACTAAAGCTGATTACCAGCTGGCTTTTTTGACGCCAGGGATCTGGCCTTTGTATGCTAATTCACGGAAACAAATCCGGCAAATTTTAAACTTTTGCAGAACCGAGTGCGGACGTCCGCAACGCTCGCAACGAGTGTAGGCGCGGACTTTGAACTTCGGAGCGCGTTGCTGCTTAACTTTCATCGAAGTTTTTGCCACTTTGGTATTACACCTCCTGATTCGCGATTACTTCGCGAACGGCATTCCCAGTTGGGTCAGCAGCTCACGAGATTCTTCGTCCGATTGAGCCGTCGTTACGATAACGACGTCCATACCGCGGACTTTATCGACTTTATCGTATTCGATCTCCGGGAAGATCAGCTGCTCTTTAAGGCCAAGGGTGTAGTTGCCGCGACCGTCGAAAGCTTTGGTCGATACGCCGCGGAAGTCGCGTACGCGAGGCAGGGCAACGTTGAACAGCTTGTCGAGGAAGTAGTACATGCGGTCACCGCGCAGTGTAACTTTAACCCCGATCGGCATATTTTCACGAAGCTTGAAGCCAGCGATGGACTTCTTCGCACGCGTGATTACCGGTTTTTGACCGGAGATGAGGCGGAGATCTTCGACAGCGACGTCAAGCACTTTGGAGTTGGCAACAGCTTCACCTACGCCCATGTTGATGACGACCTTCTCGATCTTCGGCACTTGCATCACCGTCTGGTAGCTGAACTTCTGCATCAGAGCAGGAGTGATTTCATTCAGAAAACGATCTTTCATTCTTGCTGCCATGGTAAAGGGTCCTCCTTTCCGTAAAGAGTAATTAGTCGATAACTTCGCCGGAGCGTTTAGCTACGCGGACTTTTTTGCCGTTATCAAGCACTTTGTAGCCGATGCGCGTTACTTTGCCGCTCTTCGGATCTACGTGCATCACGTTGGAAACGTGGATCGGAGCTTCCTGCTCGAGGATGCCGCCCTGCGGGTTCGCTTGGGAAGGACGCGTATGCTTCTTCACCATGTTAACGCCTTCGATCAGGACACGGTTCTCACGAGGGTAAGCTGCGATGACGCGGCCTTTTTTGCCTTTATCCTTGCCCGTGATGACGATAACGGTATCGTCTTTCTTCACGTGCAGCTTGTTGTTGTGGGATTCCAGAACTTTTTTAACCTTTGGCATGTGTTACACCTCCTGCTCCTTGACTTCAATCACGCCGCCAGGGCGTTAATTAGATAACTTCCGGTGCAAGCGATACGATCTTCATGAAGTCTTTCTCACGAAGCTCACGGGCAACTGGTCCGAAGATACGGGTACCGCGCGGGCTCTTGTCTTCCTTCACGATGACTGCTGCATTCTCGTCGAATGCGATGTAGGAACCGTCCTTACGGCGAACTGTACGCTTCGTGCGCACGATAACCGCTTTGACTACATCGCCTTTTTTGACAACGCCACCGGGTGTTGCTTGTTTGACAGAGCAGACGATCAGATCGCCGATGTGTCCTACGCGACGTCCCGTACCACCCAGAACGCGGATACACATCAGTTCCTTTGCGCCAGAGTTGTCAGCAACCGCAAGGCGTGTAAAAGGTTGAATCATTGAAATGTCCTCCTTTCAGTCATGATGGCCGAATCGTCTTAAAGTACAACGGCTTCTTCGACGACTTGAACCAGTCTCCAACGCTTGTCTTTCGACAGCGGACGAGTTTCCATGATTTTAACCGTATCACCGATTTTCGCAGTGTTGTTTTCATCATGGGCTTTGAATTTCTTCGTGTATTTGATGCGTTTATGGTACAGATCATGTTTTTTGTAGGTTTCTACAGCCACCACGATCGTTTTATCCATTTTGTCGCTGACCACTTTGCCAATCTGAACTTTGCGGTTGTTGCGTTCGCTCATGTTCTTCCTCCTTCCTCAGGCTGGGCCGTTCAGGCACAGGGCTGAATTAGCTGCTGATTCCCAGTTCTCTTTGGCGCAGTACCGTTTTGGCACGTGCGATTTCTTTCCGTACCGCACTGATGCGGGTTGGATTATCCAATTGGCCGGTAGCCAGTTGGAAGCGGAGGTTGAACAGCTCTTCTTTAAAGCCGGCAACCTTTTGGTTCAGCTCGTCAGTGGTCAGGTTGCGGAATTCATTAGCTTTCATTTGCTTCACCACCCACTTCTTCGCGTTTCACAAACTTCGTTTTAACCGGGAGCTTGTGGGCCGCAAGGCGCAATGCTTCGCGCGCGATTTCCTCGGATACGCCGGCAAGTTCAAACATCACTTTGCCCGGTTTAACGACGGAAACCCATTTCTCCACGTTACCTTTACCGCTACCCATCCGGACCTCGAGAGGCTTTTGGGTGATCGGCTTGGAAGGGAAGATCTTGATCCAAACTTTACCGCCACGTTTGATGTAACGGGTCATGGCGATACGAGCGGATTCGATCTGACGGTTCGTGACCCAACCAGGCTCAAGCGCTTGAAGGCCGAATTCACCGAAGTGAACTTCCGTGCCGCCTTTAGCGCGGCCTTTCATATGTCCGCGTTGTTCTTTGCGGTGTTTGACGCGTTTAGGTACCAACATGATTAGTTGCCTCCTTCCTGGACGGCTGCTTTCTTCTTCACAGGAAGGATTTCACCGCGGTAGATCCATACTTTTACGCCGATGCGGCCGTAAGTCGTATGTGCTTCAGCTGTGCCGTAGTCGATATCGGCGCGCAGCGTATGAAGCGGCACGGTTCCTTCGCTGTATCCTTCTTGACGAGCGATCTCGGCGCCGCCGAGGCGACCGCTGACAGAAGTTTTGATTCCTTTTGCGCCTGCGCGCATCGAGCGCTGCAGAGCTTGCTTCATCGCGCGGCGGAACGAAGTCCGGCGCTCAAGCTGTTGTGCGATGCTTTCGGCAACGAGCGTTGCGTCCAGATCGGCTTGTTTGATTTCGGAGATGTTGATGTGAACCTTTTTGCCGTTCGTCAGGCGAGTCAGCTCGTTGCGAAGGTTCTCAACTTCAGAACCGCCCTTGCCGATGACCATGCCTGGCTTCGCGGTGTTGATCGTGACGTTCACGCGATTGGACGCGCGCTCAATCTCGATGCGGGACACAGCAGCGTCTTTCAGCTTGCCTTTGAGGAATTCGCGAACTCGAACGTCTTCCATCAGAAGATCGCCGAAATCTTTACCGGCGTACCATTTGGATTCCCAATCCCGGATGACCCCGATGCGAAGACCAACCGGATTTACCTTTTGACCCACTCGTTATCCCTCCTTATTTTTCAGATACGACCAGCGTAATGTGGCTGGTGCGCTTGTTGATGCGGCTTGCGCGGCCCATAGCGCGCGGCATAAACCGTTTCATAGTCGGCCCTTGGTTAACGAATACCTGGGATACGACCAGTTTGTTCACGTCGAGCTGGTAGTTATGCTCGGCGTTCGCAATTGCAGAGTTCAGAAGTTTTTCCACGATCGGGGATGCGGAGCGCGGAGTGTGGCGCAGGATTGCGATCGCCTCGCCAACTTGCTTGCCGCGGATCAGGTCAACAACGAGCTGAGCTTTGCGCGGTGCAATGCGCACTTGGTTAGCATGTGCTTTAGCTTCTGCCATGACAGGTACCTCCTCTCAAACAGCGATGGTATGGAAAGGGCAACGCAACTTAACGTCTGCCCGTTTTTTTGTCGTCGTCGTGACCTTTGTAGGTACGAGTCGGCGCGAATTCACCGAACTTGTGTCCAACCATGTCTTCCGTCACGTATACCGGCACGTGCTTGCGGCCGTCATAAACAGCCAGCGTGTGTCCGATGAATTGCGGGAAGATGGTGGAACGGCGGGACCAGGTTTTGATCACCGTTTTCTTGTTCGCTGCATTCAGTTCTTCAACTTTCTTCAGCAGGTACCCGTCGATGAAAGGACCTTTTTTCAAACTACGACCCATGGATCTGCTCCTCCCTTCCTCGAAGCGTTAGCGTGACGTACTTACGTCACGCACAATCGCTCAAGCGGTTATTATTTCGTACGGCGACGAATAATATATTGGCTCGATGCTTTCTTCTTCTTGCGCGTTTTGGCACCAAGGGTTGGTTTGCCCCATGGAGACATAGGCGATTTGCGTCCGATTGGAGCGCGGCCTTCACCACCACCGTGAGGGTGATCGTTAGGGTTCATGACAACGCCGCGAACTTCAGGACGCTTGCCCAGCCAACGGGAACGGCCGGCTTTACCGATTTTCACGAGCTCGTGATCCTCGTTGCCCACAGAACCGATCGTTGCACGGCAAGTTTTCAGGATGCGGCGCACTTCACCGGAGCTAAGACGGATAACCACGTAGGATTCCTCTTTGCCGAGAAGTTGAGCTTCCGTGCCGGCTGCGCGAACAAGTTGTCCACCTTTGCCAGGCTTCAGCTCGATGTTGTGGATAAGCGTACCGACTGGAATGTTTTCCAGTGGAAGCGCGTTGCCCACTTTGATGTCTGCGGATGGACCGGAAACGATCGCATCGCCGACTTTAAGGCCTTTAGGCGCGATGATGTAGCGCTTCTCGCCATCGACGTAGTTGATCAGAGCGATGTTCGAAGTACGGTTCGGATCGTATTCGATCGTCGCTACGCGGCCTTCGATGCCGTCTTTGGTCCGCTTGAAGTCGATGACGCGGTATTTGCGCTTGTGTCCGCCGCCGTGGTGACGAACCGTGATTTTACCCTGGTTGTTCCGGCCGGCTTTTTTGAAAAGCGGCGCCAGGAGCGATTTCTCCGGCACGTTTGTTGTGATCTCTTCGAATGTCGAGACCGACATGTGGCGGCGAGCCGGGGAAGTCGGTTTGTACTTCTTGATAGGCACTTTGTTTCCCTCCTTATCTTGTCAGGTTAGACCGACTCGAAGAATTCCAGCTCTTTGCTGTCTTCGCTCAGTTGAACGAAGGCTTTCTTCCATTCGGACGTGTATCCGGAATGACGGCCGTAGCGCTTAGGCTTGGCTGGCACGCGAAGCGTGTTCACGTTCGTCACCTTAACGCTGAAGATCTGCTCGATGGCAGCTTTGATTTCCGTTTTGTTGGCACGGATGTCAACTTCGAACACATAGCGTTTTGCGCCCATGAGCTCAGTTGTCTGTTCCGTGATAACCGGGCGCTTGATAATATCGCGTGGATCTTTCATTACGCAAGCACCTCCTGTACTTTCTCGACCGCATCCTTGGTGATGATGAGTTGGTCATGCGACAGCACATCCAGAACATTGATGCCCGAGGCTGCGACGAACTTCACACCAGGAATGTTGCGGGCGGACAGAGCCACGTTGTTCTCGAATTCAGCCGTAACGACGAGTGCTTTGCGGCCTACTTTGAGGTTGTTCAGAACGGCTTGGAATTCCTTCGTCTTCGGAGCTGCGAAGCTCAGTTGATCGAGAACGATCAGCTCGCTAGCGATGACTTTGGAAGACAGTGCCGAACGAATAGCCAGACGACGAACTTTGCGTGGCAGCTTGAAGCTGTAGCTGCGCGGAGTCGGTCCGAATACCGTACCGCCGCCAACCCATTGCGGGGAGCGGATGGAGCCTTGACGCGCGCGTCCGGTTCCTTTTTGCTTCCAAGGTTTGCGGCCACCGCCGCGAACTTCGGAGCGTCCTTTGGTTTTGTGCGTGCCAGCGCGCTCGGCTGCTTGCTGCAGCAAAACTGCGCTATGCAGTACGTGAGTGTTAGGCTCGATGCCGAAGACATGCTCGGAGAGCTCGATGTCGCCGACTTTTGCGCCGCTCACATTTACCACATCTACTTTAGGCATAGCTTGTTCCTCCTTTCTTCAGGCGGCGAGTTATTTCTTCACCGTTTGTTTGATTTTAACGAAGCTGTTTTTAGGACCCGGAATGGAGCCTTTAACGAGCAGTACGTTGCGTTCAGCATCGACGCGTACGACTTCAAGCTTCTGAATCGTAATCGTCTCATGGCCCATATGTCCCGGAAGGCGTTTGCCTTTAGGTACGCGGTTCGCTTGGATGGAACCCATCGAACCAGGACCGCGGTGGTAACGCGAACCGTGCGCCATAGGGCCGCGGCTTTGTCCCCAGCGTTTGATAACGCCTTGGAAGCCTTTGCCTTTGGATACGCCCGTCACGTCAACGAACTCGCCTTCAGCGAACAGGTCAGCTTTGATTTCTTGGCCAACTTCGTATTCGCCCAGGCTGATGCCACGAATCTCACGAACGTAGCGCTTAGGAGCCGTATTGGCTTTTTTGGCATGGCCGACTTGCGGCTTGTTGGCGTTATTCTCTTTTTTGTCAGAGAAACCGAGCTGAACAGCTTCGTAGCCATCATTTTCTTGGTCTTTCTTTTGCAGGACGACGCATGGGCCGGCTTCGATAACCGTGACTGGCACGACATTACCCTCAGCTGTGAACACTTGCGTCATTCCGAGCTTTTTACCTAAGATACCCTTCATGTTGACACCTCATTTCGTTCTCACATTAGCTTACGCTTGTGGATAACTTACAGTTTGATTTCGATATCTACACCGGACGGCAGGTCCAGGCGCATCAGAGCATCGACCGTTTGCGGAGTCGGGTTCACAATATCGATCAGACGCTTATGCGTACGCTGTTCGAATTGCTCGCGCGAATCCTTGTACTTGTGTACTGCACGGAGAATGGTGATGATTTGCTTTTCCGTCGGAAGCGGAATCGGACCGGAAACGCCTGCCCCGGAACGTTTTGCAGTTTCAACGATTTTCTCTGCAGACTGATCAAGAATGCGGTGATCGTATGCTTTCAAGCGAATACGAATCTTTTGCTTTGCCATATAAGTCCCTCCTTCTATCGCCCAATTTAGTATCGGACATACTCCGCGTGAACTCCTTACACATGCTCCATGGCAAAGGAGCCGGGTGTGTCAGCAACCTCCCGCATCATCGCAACGTCACAGACCAACAGACAATATTTTATCACGTCACACATGCTAATGCAACATGTAAATAGGCTTGCGCTCATGTTATCTTCTTTTGCTCGAAAAAGCCTCCTGCAGGCTGTTTTTATCGTTGAAGAATTAGGACGTATACGAGATTCGGATGATTGGATTCCTCCCTGGAATGGAGAGAGTCGATTGCGTTTCTTCTATATAAATGGAGAGGCGTAATCAACGGCCATCTATGGCCATAAAGGTTGTAGCAGCCAACTCACCGCCCTATTCCTTTTTACAGCCGTTTCATCTCAGAACCAGTGCGAAGGATACGAATACAAATTAAAAATGAATACAAAAAAGCCCCCGCCGAAGCGAGGGCTTGTCCGATCCGCAGCTAGTGCTGCAGGATCATTATTTTTGGATGGATGCTACGGCGCCAGCGCCTACCGTACGGCCGCCTTCGCGGATCGAGAAGCGAGTTCCTTCTTCGATAGCGATTGGAGCGATCAGTTCAACGGTAACCGTGATGTTGTCGCCAGGCATAACCATTTCCGTACCTTCAGGCAGGTTGATGATGCCCGTTACGTCCGTTGTACGGAAGTAAAACTGTGGACGGTAGCCTGTGAAGAAAGGCTTGTGACGTCCGCCCTCTTCTTTAGTCAGGACGTAGATTTGAGCCGTGAAGTTCGTGTGCGGCTTAACCGAACCCGGTTTAGCCAGAACTTGTCCACGCTCGATGTCTTTACGGTCAACACCGCGAAGCAGTGCGCCGATGTTGTCGCCCGCTTGAGCGGAGTCCATCAGCTTGCGGAACATTTCCACGCCCGTAACGACGGATTTGCGGGATTCTTCAGCCAGACCGATGATTTCAACTTCGTCGGAGACTTTGACTACGCCACGGTCGATACGGCCAGTTGCAACCGTACCACGGCCCGTGATCGTGAACACGTCCTCGACAGGCATAAGGAAAGGCTTAGCCGTGTCGCGCTCAGGAGTCGGGATGTACGTATCAACTTGCTCGAAGAGCTCGATGATTTTGTCAGCCCAAGGACCGTCTGGGTTTTGCAGAGCTTCACGAGCAGCGCCGCGGATGATTGGAGTGTCGTCGCCTGGGAACTCATACTCGTTAAGAAGATCGCGAACTTCCATCTCAACCAGCTCGAGGAGCTCTTCGTCTTCAACCATGTCGCATTTGTTCAGGAATACGACGATGTAAGGCACGCCTACTTGGCGGGAGAGCAGGATGTGCTCGCGCGTTTGCGGCATAGGGCCGTCAGCTGCGGATACAACCAGGATCGCGCCGTCCATTTGAGCTGCGCCGGTGATCATGTTTTTAACATAGTCGGCGTGGCCTGGGCAGTCAACGTGTGCATAGTGACGGTTAGGCGTTTCGTACTCAACGTGAGCCGTGGAGATCGTGATACCGCGCTCGCGCTCTTCTGGAGCTTTGTCGATTTGGTCGAAAGCCGTAGCTACGCCGCCGTATTTTTTGGAAAGAACAGTCGTGATGGCAGCCGTCAGCGTCGTTTTACCATGGTCGACGTGACCGATCGTACCGATGTTAACGTGCGGTTTATTACGTTCAAATTTAGCTTTTGCCATTGAACTTAATCCTCCTTAAGGTCAGGAAAGTTTATGTTAGGTGACAGACGAACGCCGCAAGCGGCTCTTCGCCTGTCACAGCGAACCTATATAGAGATTACTCCGATTTGCTCTTGGAAACAATCTCTTCTTGGATCGATTTCGGAACTTCTTCGTAGTGGGAGAGTTCCATGGAGAACACGCCGCGACCTTGGGTACCGGAGCGAAGTGTCGTGGAATATCCGAACATCTCGGCGAGAGGCACCTTGGCACGAACGATTTGCGCGCCAGCGCGCGAATCCATGCCTTCGATGCGTCCGCGACGGGAGTTCAGCATGCCCATGACGTCGCCCATGTACTCTTCTGGAATCGTGACTTCGACCTTCATGATCGGCTCGAGAATGACAGGTTTACACTTGTCTTTCGCAGCCTTGAGGGCCATGGAGCCCGCGATCTTGAACGCCATCTCCGAGGAGTCGACGTCATGATAGGATCCGTCGACGATCGTAGCTTTGATGTCGACCAGCGGGAAGCCTGCGATGACACCATTTTTCATGGACTCTTCGATACCCGCTTGAGTTGGGCCGATGAATTCACGAGGTACGACGCCGCCGACGACTTTGTTCTCGAAGATAAAGCCGCTGCCCGGCTCGAGTGGTTCGAATTCGATCCACACGTGGCCGAACTGGCCGCGACCGCCGGATTGGCGAACGAACTTGCCTTCGACTTTAGCCGCTTGACGGAACGTCTCACGGTAAGCAACTTGCGGTTTACCAACGTTCGTCTCTACTTTGAATTCGCGGAGCATGCGGTCAACGAGGATTTCAAGGTGAAGCTCACCCATGCCTGCGATGATCGTTTGTCCCGTTTCTTCGTCCGTATGAGCACGGAACGTCGGATCCTCTTCCGAAAGCTTCTGCAGAGCGATACCCATCTTGTCTTGGTCAGCCTTGGTCTTAGGCTCAACCGCAAGCTGGATAACCGGCTCAGGGAAGTTCATGGATTCGAGGATGACCGGATTCTTCTCGTCGCACAGCGTATCGCCAGTCGTCGTATCCTTCAGGCCTACTGCAGCGGCGATGTCGCCGGAGTATACCGAGCTGATCTCTTGACGGCTGTTCGCATGCATTTGAAGAATACGGCCGACGCGCTCGCGCTTGCCCTTCGTTGCGTTCACAACGTAAGAACCGGAGTTCAGAACGCCGGAGTAAACGCGGAAGAAGGTCAGCTTGCCGACGAAAGGATCCGTCATGATTTTGAATGCGAGAGCCGAGAACGGCGCTTCGTCGGAAGATTCGCGGGTCGTCTCCGTACCATCCTCAAGGGTACCCTTGATAGCAGGAACGTCGATTGGAGCCGGCAGATAGTCAACGACTGCATCCAGCATCATTTGAACGCCTTTGTTGCGGTACGAGGAGCCAGCGATGACCGGGAAGATCTTCACTTCGACAACGCCCTTGCGGAGCGCCGCTTTGAGTTCTGGAATGGTGATTTCTTCGCCTTCCAGATACTTCATCATGAGTTCTTCGTCCAGCTCGGCCACTTTCTCGACCAGCTCTGCGCGGAGCTCTTCGGCTTGATCAGCCAGCTCGGCAGGAATTTCGACTTGCTCAGGATCTTTTCCGAGGTCGTCTTTGTATTTGTAGGCAACACGTTCAACGAGATCGATTACGCCGACAAAATCATTCTCGGCGCCAATCGGCAGTTGAATCGCGACAGCATTGGCTTGCAGACGATCGCGCATGTCTTTGATGACATTCAGGAAGTCCGCGCCGATGATGTCCATTTTGTTGATGTAGGCAATCCGGGGAACGTTGTAGCGGTCAGCCTGGCGCCATACAGTTTCGGACTGAGGCTCAACGCCTTCCTTTGCACTGAAAACACCAACTGCCCCGTCCAATACGCGCAGGGAACGTTCAACTTCTACGGTGAAGTCAACGTGTCCCGGGGTGTCGATAATATTGATGCGGTTGCCCTTCCACTGAGCGGTCGTCGCGGCAGACGTAATCGTGATGCCGCGCTCCTGCTCTTGCTCCATCCAGTCCATCGTCGCTGCACCTTCGTGCACTTCGCCGATTTTGTGGGTACGGCCTGTGTAGAACAGGATCCGTTCGGTCGTGGTGGTTTTACCCGCATCGATATGCGCCATAATCCCGATGTTACGCGTATTTGCCAAGGAGAACTCTCTTGCCATTGGAATGTCTCCCTTCAAATTGTACTGCTAGAATCCTACCAGCGGTAGTGAGCGAATGCTTTGTTGGCTTCCGCCATTTTGTGCGTGTCTTCGCGTTTTTTAACGGAAGCGCCCGTGTTGTTGGATGCGTCGAGAATTTCAGCTGCAAGACGCTCTTCCATCGTTTTCTCCCCGCGGTTACGCGAGTAGTTCACGAGCCAACGGAGACCAAGCGCGGTACGGCGCTCAGGTTTAACTTCGATCGGCACCTGGTAGTTGGCGCCGCCTACACGGCGGGCTTTAACTTCCAGTACAGGCATGATGTTCTTCAGGGCTGCTTCGAACACTTCCATCGGATCTTTGCCGGAGCGCTCTTGAATCAGTTTGAAGGCATCATACAGCAGTGTTGCGGCAACGCCGCGCTTGCCGTCGATCATGATGCGGTTGATGAGACGTGTAACGAGCTTGCTGTTGTAGATAGGATCCGGCAGTACGTCGCGTTTTGTTACAGGACCTTTACGTGGCATGTAGCAAGTCCCCCTTTCCCTCAGTATCTAATAAGTTGAAGTTTATAAAAGTCTTACTTTTTAACTTTAGGACGCTTCGCGCCATATTTGGAACGAGCTTGCATACGGTTGTTGACGCCAGCCGTATCCAATGCACCGCGAACGATATGGTAACGTACGCCCGGAAGGTCTTTTACACGTCCGCCGCGGATCAGAACGACGCTGTGCTCTTGCAGGTTGTGTCCGATACCCGGAATGTAAGCCGTAACCTCTACGCGGTTCGTCAGACGAACACGAGCGTATTTGCGAAGTGCGGAGTTAGGCTTCTTCGGAGTCATCGTGCCTACGCGAGTGCAGACACCGCGTTTTTGCGGAGCGCTGATTTCCGTAGCCTCACGCTTCAGGGCATTGAATCCCCGCTGCAGTGCTGGCGATTTGGACTTGACCACTTTTGCTTGACGGCCCTTGCGGACCAGTTGGTTGATTGTTGGCATGTCGGTTGCCACCCCCTTCCCATAATTCATGAAACGCTGAACTGATCGACGCTCATTATTTAAGCCCACAGATCCAGGCGGTTCATCTTTGGACAAACAAAAGTTTTTGCCTGACGTATTGAGCGGAAAAATCCGAACCTTACCGGCAAAAACAACGTCCTACTCTTCATCTCCAACCATTGCTGCCATCGCGGCTCCGACGTCAATCCCGCATTGCTCTCCGAGATCGGTCATCGTCTCCGTCCAAGTCACTGGCACGCTCATTCTTCCGCATAACTCGACGATAGCGCCGGTCAGCCTGTCATCAGCGTCTCTGGCTACATAGACGTGAATCGCCTTGCCTGATTCAACGGTCTTGGTCGTCTGCTTCGTGCCAATCTTGTAAGCCATGGATTCACCATCCTTGCTTAAGCACAGAAATCCACTCACAGGCACACTTCGATATAGTAGCACTAGACTTATCCCCATGTCAAGATGGGCTTGTCCATTTGCTCAAAAGATATTCCGGTTCAAAGAGCACGCCCATAAAAGAGCAGCCGCCCGAAGGCCGGGCAGCTGCTGATGTGGAGCGGTATTGCAAGGCTCCGAAGATTTCCGGTTGAATTGTTAGGATTCGACCGGAACCGTCTCGCTGAGCTCGGCTTCCGCCGCTGCGGTCTCGAGTTCGTCCTCTTGGCCGACGAAGCGGATGCTGCGGTAACGGTTCATGCCCGTACCGGCAGGAATCAGCTTGCCGATGATGACGTTCTCCTTGAGGCCGAGCAGCTGGTCGACCTTGCCTTTGATGGCAGCGTCGGTCAGGACGCGGGTCGTTTCCTGGAAGGATGCCGCGGAAAGGAACGAATCCGTCTCCAGGGAAGCCTTGGTGATGCCGAGCAGGACCGGTTTGGCGACTGCCGGCTCGCGGCCGGAAAGAAGCACTTCGCGGTTGGCTGCTTCGTATTCGTGCACATCGACGAACGCGCCAGGCAGAAGCTTCGTGTCGCCGGCATCGACGATACGGATTTTGCGCAGCATCTGCTTGATCATGACTTCGACGTGCTTGTCGTTGATTTCTACGCCCTGGTTCCGGTAAACGCGCTGAACTTCCTGCAGGATGTAGTTCTGTACCCCGCGGATGCCTTTGATGCGCAGCATTTCCTTCGGATCGATGGAGCCGTCCGTCAGCTCGTCGCCGGCTTCCAGATGCTGGCCTTCGATGACGCGGATCCGGGAACCGTAGCTGACCGGATACACTTTGGATTCGGCTTCGCCTTGAACTTCAATCTCACGGCGGTCTTTCGTTTCGCGAATGCTCTTCACGACGCCGTCCAGTTCGCTGATGATCGCTTGGCCTTTAGGGTTACGCGCCTCGAAGAGCTCCTGGATACGCGGCAGACCTTGCGTGATGTCGTCGCCGGCAACGCCGCCGGTATGGAAGGTACGCATGGTGAGCTGGGTTCCCGGCTCGCCGATCGATTGGGCCGCGATGATGCCTACGGCTTCGCCGATCTCTACATGCTTGCCTGTCGCCAGGTTGCGGCCGTAGCAGATCTTGCAGACGCCGTGACGGGCGCGGCAGCTCAGTACGGAACGGATCTGAAGCTTCTCTACGCCTGCATCGACGATCGCATCGGCCTTCTCGGCGTCGATAAGATCGTTGCGGGCAACGATGACTTCTCCCGTCTGCGGATGACGGATCGTCTCGAAGGAATAGCGGCCCTCGATGCGGTCGTACAGATCCTCGATGACTTCCTTGCCGTCCTGGATCTTGGCCACCGTGATGCCTTTGTCCGTGCCGCAATCGTCCTCGCGGACGATAACGTCCTGGGCGACGTCGACGAGACGGCGGGTCAGGTAACCGGAGTCGGCTGTACGGAGGGCGGTATCGGCAAGACCTTTACGCGCGCCGTGAGTCGAGATGTAGTACTCGAGTACCGTCAGGCCTTCACGGAAGTTCGACTTGATCGGGAGCTCGATGATGCGGCCGGATGGGTTGGCCATCAGACCCCGCATGCCGCCCAGCTGGGTGATCTGCGATTTGTTACCCCGCGCCTTGGAATCCACCATGAGCATGATGGAATTGTAGCGGTCCATCGATTTCATGAGGATTTCCGTAATTTGGTCTTTAGTCTTGCTCCAGATCTCGATGACGCGGTCATAACGTTCTTCGTTGGTGATCAGGCCGCGACGGTATTGGTTCGTCACGACTTTGACCTTCTCGTCGGACTGCTTCAGGATCTCTTCCTTCTCCGGCGGCACGATGACGTCGGAGACGGCTACCGTGATGCCCGCGCGGGTCGAGTACGTGAATCCGAGCTCCTTGATCTTGTCAAGGATGACCGACGTCTTGGTCGTGTGGTACTGGCGGAAGCATTCCGCGATCAGAAGACCGAGGTATTCCTTGCCGACAGCGCCCATTTGCGGCACGTTGTCCAGGAAGGAGTTAAGGTCCGCGCCTTTTTCGTACACGAAATATTTATCCGGCGTTCCGTCCATCAAGTTGGTCTTGGTCGCCTCGTTGATGTAAGGGAACGAGCTCGGGAAGATCTCGTTGAAGATGACTTTGCCGACCGTCGTCGAGATGAGCGAGCTGTTCTGCTGGTCCGTGAAGGCATCCTTCTTGAGGACCTTCGCCGGAATGAAGATGCGCGCATGCAGCGACACGATGCCCCGCTGGTAAGCGGAGACGGCTTCGTTGACGGAGCCGAAGACAGAGCCGGATCCTTGCGCTTCCTTGTTGTCCATCGTCAGATAGAAGGAGCCGAGGACCATATCCTGGGACGGAGTTACGACCGGCTTGCCGTCCTTAGGGTTGAGGATGTTGCCTGCCGCCAGCATCAGAAGGCGGGCTTCCGCCTGCGCTTCCGCGGACAGCGGAACGTGAACGGCCATCTGGTCGCCGTCGAAGTCGGCGTTGTAGGCCGTACATACGAGCGGGTGAAGCTTGATGGCGCGTCCTTCGACAAGGATCGGCTCGAATGCCTGGATGCCGAGTCTGTGAAGCGTAGGGGCGCGGTTCAGCAGAACCGGATGCTCCTTGATGACTTCTTCAAGAACGTCCCACACTTCGGCGCTAACTCGTTCGACTTTGCGCTTGGCGCTCTTGATGTTGTGGGCGAGGCCCTTGTTGACCAGTTCCTTCATGACGAACGGCTTGAAGAGCTCCAGCGCCATTTCCTTCGGAAGGCCGCATTGGTACATCTTCAGGCTTGGTCCGACAACGATAACGGAACGGCCGGAGTAGTCGACGCGCTTGCCGAGAAGGTTCTGGCGGAAACGGCCCTGCTTGCCCTTCAGCATATGGCTGAGGGATTTCAGGGGACGATTGCCGGGACCCGTAACCGGACGGCCGCGGCGGCCGTTGTCGATGAGGGCGTCGACGGCTTCCTGCAGCATGCGCTTCTCATTTTGCACGATGATGTCGGGAGCGCCGAGATCGAGCAGGCGCTTCAGACGGTTGTTGCGGTTGATGACGCGGCGGTACAGGTCGTTGAGGTCGGAAGTCGCGAAGCGTCCGCCGTCCAGCTGAACCATCGGACGAAGCTCCGGCGGAATGACCGGGAGCACGTCGAGGATCATCCAATCCGGCTTGTTGCCGGAATGGCGGAACGCCTCGATGACCTCGAGACGCTTGATGGCGCGGTTGCGGCGCTGGCCTTGGGCCGTGCGCAGCTCTTCCTTGAGCTGATCCAGCTCGCGCTCGACGTCGATGTCCTGAAGAAGCTTCTTGACGGCTTCAGCGCCCATGCCGGCTTGGAAGCCGTAGCCGTATTTCTCGCGGTAGCTGCGGTATTCCTTCTCGGACAGAAGCTGCTTTTTCTCCAGCGGGGTTTCGCCCGGATCCGTCACGACATAGCTTGCAAAGTAGATGATTTCCTCGAGCGAACGGGGCGACATGTCGAGAGCCAGCCCCATCCGGCTAGGAATTCCTTTGAAGTACCAGATATGGGAGACAGGAGCGGCAAGCTCGATGTGTCCCATGCGCTCGCGGCGCACTTTGGCACGGGTGACTTCAACGCCGCAGCGGTCGCAGACGACGCCTTTGTAGCGGACGCGCTTGTACTTGCCGCAGTGGCATTCCCAATCCTTGGTCGGGCCAAAGATCTTCTCGCAGAAGAGCCCTTCCTTCTCCGGCTTGAGCGTCCTATAGTTAATGGTCTCCGGCTTCTTGACTTCTCCGCGGGACCAAGAGCGAATCTTCTCCGGCGATGCAAGGCCGATCTTCATGTACTCGAAGTTGTTCACATCCAACAAGGAGCAACCCTCCTTAGTTCAAGTATGGCTTAGGCTTATTCCGCGCCAGCTTCGGCGCCTTCCAGGTTGAGGTTCAGCTTGTCGCTGGTGCCTTCGTCCTCGTCGTCGATTTCCTTCATTTCGATCTCGTTTTCGTCCTCGTTCAGGATTTTGACGTCCATGCCGAGAGACTGCAGCTCTTTGATCAAGACCTTGAACGACTCCGGAACGCCCGGCTCCGGCACGTTCTCGCCCTTCACGATCGATTCGTACGTCTTCACCCGGCCGACCACGTCGTCGGATTTGACCGTCAGGATCTCCTGGAGGGTGTAAGCCGCGCCATAGGCCTCGAGCGCCCATACTTCCATCTCGCCGAAGCGCTGGCCGCCGAACTGGGCTTTGCCGCCGAGAGGCTGCTGCGTTACGAGCGAGTATGGACCCGTGGAACGGGCGTGGATCTTGTCGTCGACCATGTGCGCCAGCTTGATCATGTACATGACGCCGACGGTGACTTCGCGCTCGAACGTCTCGCCCGTGCGTCCGTCGTACAGAACCGTCTTGCCGTTGCGCTGCATGCCCGATTCTTCCATCGTGTCGAACACGTCGTACTCGCGCGCTCCGTCGAATACCGGCGTAGCGGCGTGGATGCCCAGACGCTTGCAGGCCATGCCAAGATGGACCTCGAGCACCTGGCCGATGTTCATCCGGGAAGGTACGCCCAGCGGGTTGAGAACGACTTCTACAGGCGTTCCGTCCGGCAGGAAAGGCATATCCTCTTCCGGCAGGATGCGGGCGATGACGCCCTTGTTGCCGTGACGTCCGGCCATTTTGTCGCCTTCGGAGATTTTACGCTTCTGGGCGATGTAGACACGGACCAGCTGGTTCACGCCAGGAGGCAGCTCGTCGCCGTTCTCGCGGGTGAACACTTTGACGTCGACGACGATGCCGTCCGTGCCGTGAGGCACGCGCAGGCTCGTGTCGCGCACTTCGCGCGCCTTTTCGCCGAAGATGGCGTGCAGCAGGCGCTCTTCCGCCGTCAGCTCCGTTACGCCTTTAGGCGTTACTTTGCCGACGAGGATGTCCCCGGCGCTGATTTCGGCGCCGACGCGGATGATGCCGCGCTCGTCGAGGTTCTTGAGCGCTTCTTCGCCGACGTTCGGGATGTCGCGCGTGATTTCTTCAGGTCCGAGCTTCGTGTCGCGGGCTTCGGACTCGTATTCTTCAATGTGAATCGACGTGTACACGTCTTCCTTCACAAGCTTCTCGCTGAGCAGGATGGCATCCTCGTAGTTGTAGCCTTCCCAAGTCATGAAGGCAACGACGACGTTGCGGCCCAGAGCCAGCTCGCCCTGCTCGGTCGAAGGACC
Source organism: Paenibacillus sp. P22 (assembly GCF_000469945.2). Classification (NCBI taxonomy): domain Bacteria; kingdom Bacillati; phylum Bacillota; class Bacilli; order Caryophanales; family Paenibacillaceae; genus Paenibacillus; species Paenibacillus sp. P22. The sequence continues at coordinate 32,204 of NZ_CBRA020000002.1, forward strand.
GTCGGCGAGGATGTCGCCTTTCTTGACGATGTCGCCCTTGCGCGCCAGCGGACGCTGGTTGATGCAAGTGCCTTGGTTGGAGCGCATGAACTTGTGCAGCTTGTGCTTCACGAGATCGCCCGTAACCTGCTTGCCGTCCACCATCTCGACGCGGCGCAGCCAAATCTCGTTGGCCGAGGAGCGCTCGATGATGCCGTCATGCTTCGCTACGATGCAGACGCCGGAATCCTTCGCGGACTTGTGCTCCATGCCGGTACCGACAAGAGGCGCCTTCGGAATGAGCAGAGGCACCGCTTGCCGCTGCATGTTGGATCCCATGAGCGCGCGGTTGGAGTCATCGTTCTCGAGGAACGGAATCAGAGCCGTCGCGACGGATACGACCTGCTTCGGCGATACGTCCATGTAGTCGACGCGCTCGGTCGGCATCGTCAGGATGTTGTCGGCCTGCTTGTTGTAGCGCACGACAACCTGATCGTCGACGAACTTGCTGTCTTCCGTCAGGAGGGCGTTTGCCTGCGCGATGACGTAGTTGTCTTCCTCATCCGCGGTCAGGTAAGCGATCTGCTCCGTGACAATGGCGGTCTTGGGATCCACCCAGCGGTACGGAGCTTCAATAAAGCCGTACTCGTTGATGCGGGCGAAGCTGGACAAGGAGTTGATCAGACCGATGTTCGGTCCCTCAGGCGTCTCGATCGGACACATCCGCCCATAGTGGGAGTGATGGACGTCTCGGACTTCCATGCCGGCGCGTTCGCGGGTCAGACCGCCGGGTCCGAGGGCGGACAGACGGCGTTTGTGCGTCAGTTCGGCCAGAGGGTTCGTCTGGTCCATGAACTGCGACAGCTGGGAGGAGCCGAAGAACTCCTTGATGGACGCGATGACCGGACGGATGTTGATCAGCGCCTGCGGCGTGATCGCATTGGCATCCTGGATCGACATGCGCTCGCGGACGACGCGCTCCATGCGGGAGAGGCCGATCCGGAACTGGTTCTGCAGCAGCTCGCCGACGGAACGCAGGCGGCGGTTGCCCAGATGGTCGATGTCGTCCGTGCTGCCTACGCCGTGCAGCAGGTTGATGAAGTAGTTGATCGACGAAATGATGTCGGCAGGCGTAATATGTTTGACCGACTTGTCGATGACGTCATTGGAAATGACCTTGATGATTTTTCCATCTTCGTTGGGAGCGAATACGCTCACCGTCTGCAGTGGGATACTATCCGCATCCAGAACGCCGTTGGCGACGTGATACGTTTTGCTGTTCAGCTGTTTTTCCAGGAATGGAAGCAGCTCATCCAGCAGGCGGCGGTCGATCATCTGGCCGGCTTCGGCCAGAATTTCGCCCGTCTCGTTGTCCACGAGAGTTTCAGCCAGACGCTGGTTGAACAGACGGTTTTTGATATGAAGCTTTTTATTGATCTTGTAACGGCCGACATTGGCCAGATCATAACGTTTAGGGTCGAAGAAGCGCGCGACGAGCAAGCTCTTCGCATTGTCCAGCGTAGGCGGCTCGCCTGGACGCAGGCGCTCGTAAATCTCGATCAGGGCTTTTTCCGTGGAGTCGGTGTTATCCTTGTCCAGCGTGTTCTTAATGTACTCGTCCTGTCCGAGCAAGTCCAAGATTTCGGCATCGCTGCCGAATCCAAGGGCGCGAAGAAGCACCGTTACCGGAATCTTCCGGGTACGGTCGATGCGCACGTAGATGATATCCTTGGCATCCGTCTCCAGCTCCAGCCAAGCACCGCGGTTAGGAATGACAGTGGCCGTGTAAGTGCGCTTGCCGTTTTTGTCGACCTTGGTGCTGAAGTACACGCTGGGGGAGCGTACCAATTGGCTGACGATAACGCGTTCCGCACCATTGATGATGAAGGTGCCGGTCTCGGTCATCAGCGGGAAATCGCCCATGAACACTTCCTGTTCCTTAACCTCGCCCGTTTCCTTGTTAAGGAGCCTTACCTTAACGCGAAGCGGCGCTGCATACGTAACGTCGCGCTCTTTCGACTCGTCGACGGAATACTTAGGCTCTCCCAGGCTATAATCGATGAATTCCAACGAAAGATTCCCCGTGAAGTCCTGAATCGGAGAAATATCCTGGAACAACTCCAGGAGATCGCTCTCCAGAAACTTCTCATAAGACTTTTGTTGGATTTCAATCAAGTTCGGGACTTCGAGCACTTCGTGAATCCGGTTATAGCTCCTGCGCGTGCGTCGACCATACTGAACAAGTTGTCCTGCCAACTTAACCTCACCCCTCATGTCTGCTTCTCAGCGTGATAAGCGCACTCATGAAACATGACCTAGCCAGACCTCAGCCGGTTACCTTCGGGCCGGCCGGTTTGAGCCTCAATCCCATGGTGGTAAATAAAGAAAAGCCCTTATCGAAGTGGTTTCGAAAAAAGAGCATACTTCCGGTCTGAAACCTCGGCCTCCCCCGCATGGACGAACCATAGGGAAGACATGGTCTCCTATCATGTAATTTTGCCCAAAATCTAAACATTATACGTCAAAAACCAATTTTGTATGCATGGCGCATCAAATAAATAATTCTTGACATTTTAGCGGACTAAAGAGATTCCGCCTATTTTAATGCTGACATTTCATAATAATAGCACATCGACAAAGGCGAGTCAACAAAAATGAGAATTTAGTCTCTAGTCAAAAACAGGAGCACACGATAAGGCGATGACCATCCCTTCATGACGCATCGCGCGACGATAGTCGTTCCAATCTTCATAGTCGACAGATGGCTTGATTTAGCGGGTCATGAAGGATGAATCCGACGCCATGGCTGTCCGCCGGCTCCGCCATGGCGAGATCAACCTTGACCGCTGCTCCGAGAGGTTGATTGCCGGCTAATTGTCCAAGGAACGGATCGCCTTGAAAATCCGAAACCCTTTATCCTTGCCGACTTCCTTGACGCGGCCGAACAGCTGCTGAAGCTTGGCTTCGGCAGAAGGAGCCCCCTGCTTCTTTTGAATGACCACCCACATGCTGCCGCCGGGCTTCAGCAACGAATACCCTTCCTCAAAGATTCGGTGAACAGTCGCTTTGCCTGCCCGAATCGGCGGATTCGTCAAGATGACATCAAACGGCTCGCCGCCGGCTTTCTCGAACAGATCGCTCTGCTGTATGCGCACATTGGCGATTCCATTCAGCTTCGCATTCTCTCCGGCCAGCTCTACGGCTCGCTCATTGATATCCAGCATGACAACCTGTCCTTGCGGCGCCAGCCGCGCTGCCGTCAGTCCGATGGGGCCATAGCCGCAGCCGACATCCAGCACCCGGTCAGACTCGCCGATTTCCATCTCCTCGATGAGGAAACGGCTGCCGTAGTCGATTCCGCTTTTGGAAAAGACTCCGTTGTCCGTCATGAACTGAAACCGGAAGCCTCTCAGCTCCGTCTCATGCTTCTGCCGGTTCTGCTGCGTTCCCGGCGTACGGGAATAGTAGTGGTCCGACATCATGTCCCTCCTTCCGGGTATGCCTTCTCATAGAGAGAACCCCTTGGAACCGCGAGGCTCCAAGGGGTTCTCAAGCTTTTAAGAGAAAGCTTATTTCACTTCTACAGCTGCGCCTGCTTCTTCAAGCTTAGCTTTGATAGCTTCTGCTTCTTCTTTAGCTACTTTTTCTTTGATTGCTTTTGGAGCGTTGTCGACAACTTCTTTCGCTTCTTTCAGGCCAAGACCTGTCAGCTCGCGAACGACTTTGATGACGTTGATTTTGGAAGCGCCAGCGCTCGTAAGGATAACGTCGAATTCGGATTGCTCTTCAACTTCAGCAGCGCCGCCGCCAGCAGCTACAACCGTAGGTGCAGCAGCCGTTACGCCGAATTCTTCTTCGATTGCTTTAACGAGATCGTTCAGTTCCAGAACGTTCATGCCTTTAATGGCTTCCAAGATTTGTTCGTTGCTCATGGTTGAACCTCCATTGGGTATAAGTTTTTTTGGTGGTGATGGATGCCGGCTATGCCGGCGCAAGGATCAAGCAATTCCTGCCGGCAGCCCGATGGCCTCCGGACGGAGGAAAATCGTTTTTAGGCTTCCGCTTCTTGCTTTTCCGCCACGGCTTTGACCGCCAGCGCGAAGTTGCGCATAGGAGCCTGGAGGACGCTGAGGAGCATGGAGAGCAGGCCGTCGCGGGATGGCAGGTCTGCCAGCGCCTTGATTTGGGCTGCGTCTACGACTTGGCCTTCGAGGATGCCGCCTTTTACTTTCAGGGCGTCATTTTTCTTGGCGAAGTCGGAGATGATTTTTGCAGGAGCTACGACGTCGTCCGCGCCGAAGGCGATAGCCGTCGGACCCGCGAGAACTTCCGTCAGACCGGAAAGCTCGGCGGATTCGGACGCGCGGCGAACGAGGGAGTTTTTGAGAACCTGGAATTCGATGCCTGCTTCGCGAAGCTGCCTGCGCAGTTCCGTTACTTGAGCCACGTTCAGTCCACGGTAGTCAGCTACAACCGTCGTCGTGCTTGCTTTCAGCTTGGCGGCGATTTCTTCCACCTGCTGCTGCTTGGATTCGATAACTTTTACGTTTGCCATTTTGTTTACACCTCCCGATGTGGATATCCGTTGCATCCTTTAGAACGGTTTACCTTCAACCTGCCGGTGCATGAATAAAGGCCTCCGCCAAGACAGCGAAGGCCATGATTGTCCGTTTACGGGAAACGTATATCATAACACCTCGGTAGGGGATTAAGCCCGAAGGCACCTACTGTCTTAGGTATGCGTGTTCTGAAGTTAGAATCGCAGCTCTTAGCGGAACGTGGAAACGTTGACGCGAGCGCCAGGTCCCATCGTAGAAGATACAGCGATGTTTTTCAGGTAAATCCCTTTTGCCGATGCCGGTTTGGCACGGTTCAGAGCGTCGATCAGCGACTTGAGGTTCTCAGCCAGCTTCTCGGCGTCGAACGACACTTTGCCGATCGGTGCATGGATTTGACCTGCACGGTCAAGGCGGTATTCGATCTTACCGGCTTTGATCTCCTGAACAGCCTTCGTCACGTCGAACGTTACCGTGCCGGCTTTAGGGTTAGGCATGAGGCCTTTACCGCCGAGGATACGTCCGAGCTTGCCGACTTCAGCCATCATGTCAGGCGTAGCCACGCAGACATCGAATTCGAACCAGCCTTGTTGAATTTTGTTGATCATGTCCGCATCGCCGACGAAGTCAGCGCCTGCAGCTTCGGCTTCCTTCGCTTTGTCGCCTTTGGCGAATACGAGGACGCGCTTTGTTTTGCCCGTACCGTGCGGGAGTACAACGACACCGCGAACGGCTTGGTCTTGTTTCCGCGGGTCGACGCCCAGACGGACAGCCACTTCGACGGATTCGTCGAATTTGGCGGTTGCTGCTTTTTTCACGAGCTCGATTGCTTCAGACGGCTCGTAAGTCGCTTCGCTGTCGATCAGCTTAGCGGCTTCAACGTATTTCTTGCCATGCTTTGCCATGAAGAGTTCCTCCTTATGTGGTGTGTAGCGGAACGCCTGACGTACAGCCGTCCCTCCCACTGCGAAACCAAGCGGTCCCGCTGTGACGCCGCGCCTCGAGGCGCGTCCTGGATTAGTCGACGATCGTTACGCCCATGCTGCGGGCAGTACCTTCGACCATGCGCATTGCAGCTTCTACGGATGCAGCGTTCAGATCCTGCATTTTTTGTTCTGCGATCTCGCGGACCTTGGAACGGTTGACCGTAGCGACCTTCTTCTTGTTCGGTTCGCCGGAACCCTTCTCGATGCCTGCTGCTACGCGGAGCAGTACGGCTGCTGGAGGAGTTTTCGTCTCGAACGTGAAGGAGCGGTCTTCGAATACGGTGATGACGACCGGAATGATCAGGCCGGCTTGATCAGCCGTACGCGCGTTGAACTCTTTACAGAACGCCATGATGTTGACGCCTGCTTGACCGAGCGCAGGACCGATTGGCGGAGCCGGGTTGGCTTTGCCTGCCGGAACTTGCAGCTTGACGAGTTTGATGACTTTCTTTGCCATGTGTTACACCTCCTGCGATCGAAGTCAGTTGCCTGACATGAAATGCTCATGCCGCCATCCGGATGAATCCGGAGGCCGGAAACCGGTTCATTATACCTTCTCGACCTGTGTGTAGTCAAGTTCAACCGGGGTTTCACGACCAAACATGTTGACATGGACTTTCAGCTTGCTCTTGTCCATTTGAATTTCTTCAATGACGCCGACAAAGTTAGCAAACGGACCTACTGTAACGCGAACGGTTTCTTTCAGCTCGAATTCCATCTTCGGCTTAGGCTCGGACATTCCCATATGGTTGAGAATGGCGTCCACTTCCTCCGGAAGCAGTGCCGTCGGCTTGGAGCCGGAACCTGTAGAGCCCACGAATCCCGTTACGCCAGGCGTATTGCGAACAACATACCAAGAATCGTCGGTCTGAATCATTTCCACCAGGACGTATCCCGGATAGACTTTGCGCATGACGGTCTTCTTCTTCCCGTCCTTGTTCACGATTTCTTCTTCCATCGGAACCAGCACGCGGAAGATCTTGTCTTCCATGCCCATCGATTCGACGCGGCGCTCGAGGTTGGCTTTCACCTTGTTCTCATAGCCCGAGTAAGTATGAACCACATACCATCTTTTTTCCATTAACAATCCACCTTTGGACCCTTCTTAAACAATCAGTTCAACCAGAGATGAGATCCCGATGTCAAGAAGCCAAAAGTAAATCGTCACAAACACGATCGTGACGAGTACAACGATCGTATAGCTTGTCAACTCTTTACGGTTTGGCCAGCGAACTTTCTTCAGCTCAGCCCAACTGTCTGCAAAAAAACCAAACGTCGATCCGAAGTTTTGCTTCAGCTTTGCGATAAAAGTCACCTGAACCCACCTCCTGACTATCTCGTCTCGCGGTGAGGAGTATGCTCGTTGCAGAACTTGCAGAACTTCCTCATTTCCATGCGGTCGGGGTGATTGCGCTTGTTCTTGGTGTTCGTGTAGTTTCTTTGCTTGCAGTTCGTGCATGCAAGCGTGATAATAACCCGCATTTAGGTCACCTCCCGATCTTAAGAGTGCGCTTCGTCAAACAACGTGCGATAGGACCCGAGAGGGCCTCAGGCCTGATCCGAGTCACTCTAAGTACCTTATCATAACGGATTCTTGCATGTCAATGCAAAATGGAAGGCGTCCGGGCGGCCCGGAAGCCGCACGCAGAGCGGCGGGAAGGCTGGAGAGGCAGGCGGCGGACAGCCCTTGCCGGCATCGGGACCGGAGGACGGCGCGCTGCTTTCATCGCTGTTTCCAAGTATAGCCGTTTTGATAGACTTCTAAACGGCCTTCCATCGGCAGCAGGCGGCGCGGAAAAGAAAAAAGACCCGTCATCCGGGTCTTGAAAGCAGGCAGGTTCAGGATCAGGGCGGCAGCCTAACAGCTGACGTCCCGCAGCTCGAGGTACTTCTCCAGCTTGCGCTTCACTCGCTGAAGGGCGTTGTCGATCGACTTGACGTGCCGGTCCAGATCAACGGCGATCTCCTGGTAGGAGCGGCCGTCCAGATACAGCATGAGAACTTTCCGTTCCAGATCGCTCAGAATCTCGGACATCTTGTCCTCGAGGCCGTCGAACTCCTCCCGATTGATGATGAGCTCTTCCGGATCGCTGACGCGGGTGCCGCAGATGACATCCAGCAGCGTGCGGTCGGAATCTTCATCATAGATCGGCTTGTCCAGCGAAACGTAGGAGTTCAGCGGAATATGCTTCTGCCGGGTCGCCGTCTTGATTGCGGTTATGATTTGGCGGGTGATGCACAGCTCCGCAAAAGCTTTGAAGGAAGCCAGCTTGTCACCCTTGAAGTCGCGGATGGACTTGTAGAGCCCGATCATGCCTTCCTGCACGATGTCTTCCCGGTCCGCTCCGATAAGGAAATAAGAGCGGGCCTTGGCACGAACGAAATTCCGGTATTTGTTGATCAGATATTCCAGCGCTTCGCTGTCGCCCGTCCGCACCGCCTCGACAACGTCTTCATCCGTTCGGCAGTCATAATCGTGCGTACTCCATTCTCTGAGGTCGATGCTCACCAACTATCCCTCCGGCCTGCAAAGCGTGCACTGCAAGGTCTATTTTTCTTAAGTCAGGAAAGCTCTCCTTCCGCTATCGTCCGGACTGGAAAGCCAGGCGGCGACAAGCGGCGGAAAAGCGGACAATTTTGCCAGAAATAATAAGGACAGTATACAAGACCTCTCTTGACATCGTCAACGCAAACGAGCGTTCTATAACCGATAGGATCTTGAAAAATTGTAAACAGATGGTTGGAAAAAGCTATTGCGGAGGCAGATAAGCTTACACGCCTATCTCCATCAATCGCCAGTTCCGTCCATTCATTCCCCCCGTCTCATTCTTTCCAGCATCGTCCGCATTTCCAGCGACAGCTTGGCATCGATCGTATTGCGGGATTTGGCGCTGTCGGAACGCAGCGACTTGTCGATCTCGCGGCGGTTCTGCTGCAGCTCCAGCTCCAGCTCCCGGGCCGAGATCCGCAGGGCGCCTTTGCCGAACGCCACATGCTGCTCGACGGAATCCGAGGTCGCCACATAGATATGGCGGCTTCGCTTCTTGAGCTCGGTGACGAGACGTTCGATGCACTCGTCCGCCGTTTCCTTTTCTTTCGTGAATACGACCGTCAGCTTGTGCTGCTTGTAGGCCGAGCGGCTGCCGGGAACCTGATGCGCGTCAAACACGACGTACACCTGATGTCCCGTATAGCCTTGATAGTCGGCCAGCAGATCGAGCAGCCGGTCCCTTGCCTCCTCCAGATTGCTTTCCTTCAAGCGTTCCAGCTCCGGCCAGGCGCCGATGATGTTGTAGCCGTCGACCAGCAGGACGTCCGACTGGCGGGACACGGCAGCTAGACGCCCCGGCGCTGCCGGACGACCTCGTACATGAGCACGCCGGCGGCCACGGAGGCGTTGAGCGAATTGAGCTGGCCCAGCATCGGGAGCTTGACGAGGAAATCGCATTTCTCGCGGATCAGCCGTCCCATGCCTTTGGCTTCGTTGCCGATGACGAGGGCAAGCGGAAGGTCGAAGCTGGTCTTGTACACATCCTGCTGCGCCGACACGTCCGCGCCCGCAATCCAGATTCCCTCCTGCTTCAGGCTCTCGATCGTCTGGGCGAGATTGGTCACTCGCGCCACCGGCACATGCTCGGCCGCTCCGGCGGAGGTTTTCCATACGGTTGCCGTCAAGCCGGCCGCGCGGCGCTTCGGAATGATGACTCCGTGCACGCCGGTGCATTCCGCCGTCCTCAGAATGGAGCCCAGGTTATGCGGATCCTCGATCTCATCCAAAATGAGCAGCAGTGGCGTCTCGCCGCGGTCCTTGGCCCTCTGCAGCAGCTCTTCCAATTCGGCATACCGGTAGGCCGCCGCCTGGGCTACGACCCCTTGATGGGAAACTTCAAGGCCCAGCTGGTCGAGCTTGCGCTTGTCCACGAACTGGACGACGATTCCCGCTTTCTTGGCTTCGGCCATGATCGGGGATACCGACGGCTTCTGCACCGTGTCGGCGATCCAGATCTTATTCAGCTCGCGGCCCGAGCGGAGCGCCTCCAGGACGGGATGTTTGCCCGCGATCCATTCCTGCTGCTCCTGCTCGTTCTGGTCGTTCTGTTCCTTCTTCTGCCTGTCACTGGCCATTCCCAGTCTCCTTTCCGCGTTCCGCTTCCTTCTCGGAGAAAGCGGCCGCCATCAACTCCCGGATCCGTTCGGTCCGGCCTTTGTAATATAAATACCCCATCAGACTCTCCAGAGCGGTCGCCTGCTTGTAATCGGCCGGATCCGCATTGCGCGGAGACTGGCCGGACTTGGCGTTGCGGCCGCGCCTGACGATGTCGGCCTCCTCCTCCGACAGCATCGGCGCCCAGCGCTCCAGCAGCTGCCGCTGCCCTTTGGCCGACACCATTCCGGTCGCCTCGCGATGGAGATGATGCGGCTTGAGATTCGGCTGGGCGAGCAGATGCTGGCGCACCAGCAGCTCGAACACCGCATCGCCGGCGTAAGCGAGCACGATGGGGTTCAGCAGCTCCGGCGTCTTGGAAGGCGGCTCGTAGGGAAGCTCGCGGCTTTGTTCCTTCACAGGCTCGTTCATTTGCGGCGCCACCGGATGCCCTGCGGAGTGTCCTCCAGCAGGATGCCTTGCTCTGCCAGCAGGTCGCGGATTTCGTCCGCGCGCTTCCAGTTCTTCGAAGCGCGCGCTTCCGTCCGCTCGACGATCAGCGCATCCACCTCGGCATCCAGCAGTCCATGCTGTTCGGACGCGGCCGGAAGCAAGCCGAGCACGCGGTCCATGGCGTCCATCAGCGCGATGAGCGCAAGCGCCTCCCGGGCCGTCACCACAGGCCGCTGCAGATGCTGGTTCGCTTCGGTCACCAGATCGAACAGCACCGTGATGGCATCGGGCGTATTGAAATCATCGTCCATTTTGGCTGTGAAGCGGCCGCTCAGCTCCAGAAGCCGTTCATCCAGCTCGGCATTTCCGGAATCCGGCACGAACCGGAGCGAGCCTAGGCCGGCGGAGCGGCTGCCTGGGGCATCGACGGCTGCATCGGCTTCCATGGAACCGCCGACCGCCGCCAGCCGGTGCAGCAGGTTGGTGCGGCAATTGGCGATCCGCTCCACGCTGCCGAGCGCCTGCTCTACCGTGTCGTCGCTGAAGTTGAGCGGCGAACGGTAATGGCCGGAAAGCATGAAGTAACGGATCGCTTCCGGCTTGATCCGGGTCAGCATGTCATGGACCGTAATGCCGTTGCCGAGCGACTTGGACATCTTCTGGTTGTCGATGTTGATGAAGCCGTTATGCATCCAGTAGTTGGCGAGCGGCTTGCCGCTCAGCGTCTCGGACTGGGCGCATTCGCACTCATGATGCGGGAACTGCAGGTCGTTGCCTCCGCCATGGATGTCGAGGGTATCGCCCAGATGCCGCTTCGCCATCGCAGAGCATTCGATATGCCATCCCGGACGGCCCGGCCCCCATGGACTGTCCCATTTGATCTCTCCCGGCTTGGCGCCCTTCCACAGGACGAAATCCTGCGGATCCTCCTTGCGCTCGTCGATCCCGATGCGGATGCCCATCTGCAGCTCCTGCATGTTCTGGTGGGAGAGCTGGCCGTAGTCCGCGAAGGATTTCGTCCGGAAATAGACGTCGCCGCCGCTTTCATAGGCCGCTCCCTTGTCGACGAGATCCTGGACGAAAGCGATGATTTCCGGCATATGCTCCATGACGCGGGGATTCAGCGACGCACGGCGGACGCCGAGCCCTTCCGTGTCCTCGTAATAGGCGGAGATGAACGTGTCCGCGAGCTCCGGCACCGTAATGCCGAGCTGCTCCGCCTTGCGGATCATCTTGTCGTCCACGTCGGTGAAGTTGACGACGTAGTTGACCTCGTATCCGACCGCTTCCAGATAACGGCGCACGACGTCGAAGAAAATCGCGGGCCGCGCGTTGCCGATATGGATATAGTCGTAGACCGTCGGGCCGCATACGTACATTTTGACCTTGCCCGGCTCTTGCGACTTGAACGTTTCCTTGGTTCTGCTCATCGTATTGTAGATTTCCAAACTCATTTACGCTTCGCCTCCGCTTACCGGAATTTCACCGGTTCCTCCATATATTCACGAACGGGCGCCGCAGGCTGCTTGAGCCGGTCGACCTCCGCCTTGAGGGAATTGATTTCATTCTGCATGCTCCGGATCATCTCGATGAGCGGATCGGGCAGCTTCGCATGGTCGAGCCTGTCGCCGACCTTTTCTCCGTTGCGCTTGACGATGCGGCCCGGGTTGCCTACGACCGTGCTGTTCTCGGGCACCTCCCGGAGAACGACGGCGTTGGAACCGATATTGGAATAGTCTCCAACCTGGAACGATCCTAAAACCTTCGCTCCCGAGCCGATGACGACATTGCTGCCTATGGTAGGATGGCGCTTGCCCTTTTCCTTGCCCGTGCCGCCGAGGGTGACGCCCTGATAGATGATGACGTCGTCCCCGATCTCGCAAGTCTCCCCGATGACGACGCCCATGCCGTGGTCGATGAACAGGCGGCTGCCGATTCTGGCCCCGGGATGGATTTCGATTCCGGTCATGAACCGGCTGACCTGAGAGATGATGCGGGCGGCCGTGAACCATTTGCGCTTGAACAAATAATGCGCGGCGCGATGCGCCCAGATGGCATGCAGTCCCGAATAGGTGAAGATCACCTCGAACACGCTGCGCGCAGCGGGGTCGTTGTCGAACACGGCCCGTATATCGGATTTCATGTGACGCAACATCGGCTTCAGCCCCCTTCGGGCGAGATGATCCAAGCTTTCTTCCGTCCAATCAAAAAATAAGCCTCCGCAGCCCGAAGGCTGCAGAGGCGTACAGACGCGGTCCCACTCTGCGGCACAGGGCCGCATCCGCCCGGGAGAAACGCGCGCGAAGCGGTCTCAAGCGGGTCAGGATGCCTGGCGGCCCTGTCTCGTAGCCTGTAACGCCGGCCATGCGTTGCCGCCTACCCGAGCGGAAGAGAAGCTTCCGCAAGATCGGAGCAAGGCTCGCAGGTGCATGAACCCGCCGCCGGAATGGACAACTCCCAGCCGTCACCTTCCCGGCGCGTCGCGATATGCTGCGGCCGGATGCGTGGCGGTTGTCCTCTCTGCAATCCCGGATATGGCGGTTCTCTCCTGGTCAAAGCCTGTAAAAAGGTTCAATTACTTGTAGTATACCCGATAACCCGCAAAGTGCAAGAAGCCGGAGCGCGGAAATATATGCGGGGCCGTCCTCAGCCCAAGCGGGCGCGCAGGCGCTGTGCGACTTTGGCCCGGCCCAGCAGCGAGATGGTGCGGTTGAGGTCCGGTCCGTGCGTCTGCCCGGTGACCGCGGCCCGGATCGGCATGAAGAGCGACTTGCCCTTGCAGCCGGTTTCCTTCTGGACCGACTTGATGAGCGCCTTGATGCCCTCCTCGTTCCAGGCTTCGGGCTCCAGCGTCTCGACGCCGGACAGGAAGGCTCCCAGCACCGTCGGCACCGTTTCTTCCTCCAGCACGGCGACAGCCTCAGCCTCGTCCTCGAACGATTCCAGGAAGAACAGCTCGGTCAGCGGCACGATCTCGGCTCCCCAGCGCAGCTTGTCGCGGTAGAGGCCGATCAGGTCGGCCGCCCATTCGCGCTCGCCGGCCTCAGGCGCCTCCGATACCCGGCCCGCCTTCTGCAGATGCGGCAGGCAGAGGTCGACAAGGCGGGGAAGCTCCAGCGACTTGATGTATTCGTTGTTCATCCAGGCCAGCTTGTTCGTGTCAAACACGGCCGGGCTGCGGCTGAGGCGCGACTCGTCGAACGCCTCCACGAGCCCCTCGCGGGTGAACAGCTCCTGCTCGCCCTCCGGCGACCAGCCCAGCAAGGCGATGAAGTTGAACAGCGTCTCCGGCAGGTAGCCGAGATTCTCGTACTGCTCGATGAACTGGATGATGGACTCGTCCCGCTTGCTCAGCTTCTTGCGGGATTCGTTCACGATCAGCGTCATGTGGGCGAACAGCGGCGGCTCCCAGCCCAAAGCCTCGTAGATCATCAGCTGGCGCGGCGTATTGGAGATATGGTCCTCGCCGCGGAGCACGTGGGAGATCTTCATGAGATGGTCGTCGACCGCAACCGCGAAGTTGTAGGTCGGGATGCCGTCCTTCTTCACGATGACGAAATCTCCGGTTTCCTTGGTGTCGATGCTGATCGTTCCCTTGACCATGTCGTTCCATGTATATGTGCGGTCTTCCGGCACGCGGAAGCGGATGCTCGCGACGCGTCCTTCCGCTTCGAAGGCAGCCTGCTGCTCGGCAGTCAGATCTCGGTGGCGGCCCGAATAGCGCGGGGTTTCGCCGCGCGCGCTCTGCTCTTCCCGCTCCCGCTCGAGCTCTGCTTCCGTGCAGTAGCAGCGGTAAGCCTTGCCCTCGTCGAGCAGCTGCTGCCAGTACCGGCTGTAGATGTCGAGGCGTTCGGTCTGGCGGTACGGTCCGTAGCCGCCGCCGACATCGATGCTTTCATCCCAGGTGATGCCGAGCCAGCTCATGTACTTCAGCTGGCTCTCCTCGCCGCCGGCCACGTTGCGCTTCACGTCCGTATCCTCGATGCGGACGATGAACTTGCCGCCGTGCCTGCGGGCGAACAGATAGTTGAACAGCGCGGTGCGCGCGTTGCCGATATGCAGATGCCCCGTCGGCGACGGAGCATAACGGACGCGGATTTCCTGCGTTCCTTGGTCTGCCATCTTGAATTCCCCATTTCGTTCTTGTTTTCGTCCCGGGGCCTCGCCCTATGAACGCTATTTATGTAAGTGGAACCATTGCGGCGCTGGAGGCAGCGGCAACATGGAGGTGAAAACGCGGCGTCCGCCTATGAAACCGAGTTCCACTGCGCATAAGCAGGATGAGGAAATACGGGTTCGACAGCGAGCCGGTCGGTATCCTGTTCCGCTTGCCTGAGCGGACTGTACGGCTGCACTTAACCGCCTAAAATAAGTGCCATCATAGCATATTTTTCACGAGGCAGACAACCGCCTGAGCGGCGATTCCCTCGCCCCGTCCGGGAAATCCGAGCCGTTCCGTCGTCGTCGCCTTGACGTTCACCTGGTCCTGCTCCGCTCCCAGCACGCGGGCGATCACTTCCACCATCGCGGGAATGTACGGCGCCATTTTGGGAGCCTGCGCGATAATCGTGCAGTCCAGGTTCCCGAGCGCATATCCCCGCTGGACTGCAAGCGCCCACACATGCTCCAGCAGCTTGACGCTGTCGGCATCCTTGAACGCCGGATCGGTGTCCGGGAAATGCTTGCCGATATCGCCGAGCGCAAGCGCGCCGAGCACCGCATCCGCTACGGTATGCAGCAGCACGTCGGCATCGGAATGGCCGAGCAGCCCTTTTTCGAATGGAATGGCGACGCCCCCGATAATGCATGGACGGCCCTCCACCAGCTGATGCACGTCGAATCCTTGTCCCACTCTAATCATCTCTATCGTCCCCTCTCCCTCTGCTCCAGAAGAAATTCCGCGTAGGGCAGATCTTCCGGGGTCGTAATCTTGATATTCGTATATTCCCCTTCGGCTACGGCGACCGGATCTCCGAGCCGCTCCACGACCATGGAGTCGTCCGTACCGAGAAAGCCGTCCGCAAGCGCCCGTTCATGGGCTTCCCTGAGACGGGCGCGGCGAAAAGCTTGCGGGGTCTGGATCGCCCACAAGCTGCTCCGGTCCGGCGTCGATTCGATGATGCCCGCCGCGTCCACCTTCTTGATCGTGTCCTTGACCGGCACGGCGAGCACGGCCGCGCCGGTCTCCTCGGCACGCGCCAGGCAAGCGGACACCGCAGCCTCGCTGACGAGCGGCCGGACGCCGTCATGGACAAGCGCCCAATCCGCCGAGAGCGAGTCCAGGCCGATCCGCACGGAATGCTGGCGCTCGGAGCCGCCCTCCACGATCGCGGCCACCTTGGTCAAGCCGTACTCCCCGCACCAGCGGCGGCAACGTTCGGCATCCGCCGCTCCCGTGACGAGCACGATCTCCCGGATGGCGTCCATCCTCTGGAACAGCTCCAGCGTATGGACCAGCACCGGCTTGCCCCGCAGCAGCAGGAACTGCTTGCTCTCCGGCGTGCCCATCCGCGTGCCGCGTCCGGCCGCCACGATGACGGCTCCCCAGCAGGCCTCCCGGAAGCCGACAAGCGCCGCATCCGAAGACGCGGCGCCCGGGGCGGCCTGAGAGGTTGCGGCTTGCTCGCCGCCATATTGCTTGTCCATCTTCCGAAGCTCACTTCCCGCTGTAACGTTTATTCCCTATCATACCCTGTTACAGCGCTTTTTCCAACAGCTTGGGCTTTGCGAAGATCATCCGTCCCGCCGAAGTCTGGAGCACGCTCGTCACGAGCACCTCCATCGTCATGCCGATGTAATCCCTGCCGCCCTCCACGACGATCATCGTGCCGTCGTCGAGATAGGCGACTCCTTGTCCATGCTCCTTGCCGTCCTTGATGATCTGCACGACGATTTCCTCGCCCGGCAGCACGACCGGCTTGACCGCATTGGCCAAATCGTTGATGTTCAGCACCGACACTCCCTGCAGCTCGCAAACCTTGTTGAGGTTGAAGTCGTTCGTGAGCACCTTGCCCCGCAGCAGCTTGGCCAGCTTGACGAGCTTGCTGTCCACCTCGCCGATCTCCTCGAAGTCCCCTTCGTAGATGAGAACCTTCACGTCGAGCTCCTTCTGGATCTTGTTCAAGATGTCCAGGCCGCGGCGGCCGCGGTTGCGCTTGAGCAGATCGGAGGAATCGGCGATATGCTGCAGCTCCTCGAGGACGAACTCGGGAATGACGAGCGTCCCCTCGATGAAGCCGGTCTTGCAAATATCCGCGATCCGGCCGTCGATGATGACGCTTGTGTCCATGATCTTGTGCTCTTCGAAATTGACATGCTCTTCCTTCTCCGGAACGGGCAGCGCCTTCGGCTGCATCATCGCGTGGAGCCCTTCCGTCAGCTCTTCCTTCTTCCTCAGCCCGACGCTCAGTCCCACGTAGCCGAGTCCCAAAGTCAGCAGCGCCGGAGCGATCGTCGCCGCCGCCCCCGGAAGCTGGGATACCGAGGGATAGAGCAGAGCCGAAAGGACAAGGCCGCCGGTCAATCCCGCAGCGCCTGCCAGCAGATCCGCCGCCGGCATGTCGGAAGCGCGCCGCACGCCTTCCCCGAGCATTCTCTCCAGTCTTCCGGCAAGGGCGGTCGCCAGCAGCAGGCCCGCCAGCGCGCCTGTCGCCAGGCCGGTGTAAAATCCGAAAGAACCGTAGCTCCCTGCGAGAGGGCTGTAGCTTCCAAGGCCGGCCGGAAGCGCTCCGCCTGTTCCATTGCCGAACTGAGAGCCGATCATGCCGCCGAATACGATACCGAGTAATTGCAGAATACGTTTTATCATCGCTTATGCCACCTCCATTAGCCAGTATGTTCCAATTTGGAGAAGGCTAAACCGTCGCATCCAAGCAACAATTTTGCAGCAGCAGGCGACGGGCGGGCCTCATTCCCGTCCATGCGCCGCAAGTCCTGCGAAAGACGCGTCATGAAGGATTTCTCATAATGGCGATTTCGTTTTTGTATTCTGGACAGGGCGGGCTTATAATGGATTCAGGCCATCGCCGTCCAGCATACGGCGGATGAAATCGCATGCTCGTCCCATGACATGCATTCCCATAGCAGCAAAAATCGCGAAAGAGGTGGATACCGATGAGCGCTCCAACGCTCCAAGAGTTTCAGCAGCAAGTATCGGAATTGCTCCTGCGTCACCGGAGCATGCTCGATGTCCTGTCCAAGTTCGGACAGACGGGCGCAGCTGTCAACCGCGCTGTCACGAAAGCCGTGACCGAATGCGGCTGTATTGAAATCCAGGCCAGCAAGCAGCCTTATTCGGACGATCCCGAGCTTGAGAGCGCCAAGCAGCTTCTGGGCACACACATGGACGGCCATGTGTGCGAGAACTGCCGTGATGTGCTGAAAAACGAGCTGGGACGCCACCTGTTCTACATGTCCGCGCTCTGCAATCTGCTGGAAATCGATCTCGGCGAGGTTCTGTCCGCCGAATCCGATAAATGCTCTACGCTCGGCATTTTCAATTTGACCTGAACCGGAATTCCTATCCGGACATTGAAAAAGCAGTCCATTCTCCAATGGAGGACGGACTGCTTTTTATTTGCTTTCTCCAATGAGAAAGGCTGTGGCCGGCAATCGGCGAGCCTCATCTCAGGCAGGACAGAAGCTCCATATACAACCAACAAACCCGGCACCGAAATTCGGCACCGGGTCAGGAAGTCGCTGCTGCATCGCAGGAGCCGATCCATGCCAGCGGCAGGAGGATGCTAGACGCTCCGCTTGCGGACGTTCTCTTCTTCGCCTTCGGAACGGCGGGATCTGCGGCGGCGCAGGCGTCCCTGGACATTAACGTTTTTTTTTTAGGCCGTACAGCGCATAGAGCAGCAGCGGCACAAAGATGATCTTGGAGATCTGGTTCGGGAAAGCGACGCCGAGCACGACCGCAATGACGACAACGATCGGTATGCTCCAGATCGCGCCCTTGGGCAGTCCGATCTTCTTGAAGTTCGGGTACTTCACCGTGCTGACCATCAGCAGCGCGAGAACGAGCGTGCTCGCCATCAGCACCCAGGGCTGGATATCCGTGTAGAACAGAGCCAGCGTAGCCAGAACGCCCCCTGCTGCCGGAATCGGCAGGCCGACGAAGTAGCCCGGAATGCCGGAGATGACGTTGAACCGGGCGAGCCGGAGCGCGCCGCAGATCGGGAAGATCGCGGTCACGATCCAGGCGGCCGGCTGCGAGCTGAGATCCTGAAATGCCACGACATACATGATGAAAGCAGGGGCGACACCGAACGATATGATATCGGACAAGGAATCGAGCTCCTTGCCGAATTCGCTTTGAACATTGAGCGCGCGGGCGACGCGGCCGTCGACCCCGTCCAGAAGCATGGCGACGATGACCATCATGGCGGCGACTTCAGGCTTTTCATTGAACACCATAATGATGGCGACGATCCCGAGGAACAGGTTGCCTATGGTAAAAAGACTCGGCAATGATTTTGCAAACACTTCATTTCCACCTCATCTCTACTATGCCTTGGGATATCATGGACATCGATGGAAAAAAATCCACCATCATCCAAGCCCTCCTGTCGGCATTCCCCCATTCTAGGGGAATCAGATTTGTCTGTCAATGAACATTTGATCTTGAATCCGGCGCAATCCTTCCTTGATCGCCCGGGCGCGCACCTCGCCGATTCCGTCCACTTCGTCCAATTCGCCGATCGTAGCCATGACGATATTGGGCAGATTTCCGAATTTCTCGATCAGATTGTTCATGATGATGAGCGGAAGCCGCGGAATCCGGTACATCTGGCGGTAGCCGCGCGGATGGACGGCCTCATCTGCGATCGTCGCTCCTTGCGGATAGCCGAGCAGCCGAATGACATGAGGCGCGTCCATCAGCTCGTCGTTGCTGAGCTTTTTGAGCCCGGTCCGGATGTCCCGGATTTTCTCGTCGCTGTTGTCGCGGGCGTAATCCTTGAGCAGGAACCAGGCATCCTCCTCCACGCCTCCGATGAGCTCTTCCATCTGCATGCTGATCAGACGGCCTTCGGTGCCGAGCTCGTTGACGTACCGCTTGATCTCCATTTTGATCCGCAGCACCATCTCCACCCGGTGGATGACATGCGCGACCTCCTGCAGCGTCACCAATTCCTCGAATTCAAGCGCCGACAGATTCGTGAAAGACTGCCTCAGCACCGCCTTGTACTTTTCCAGCGTCTGGATCGCCTGATTCGCCTTCGTAAGAATAACGCCCATGTCCTTCAGGGAATACCTTAGATTACCCATATACAAGGTGATGATATTACGCCTCTGCGAAATTGATACCACCAGCTTGCCCGTCTGCTTGGCCACCCGCTCCGCGGTGCGGTGCCTGATCCCGGTCTCGATCGACGAAATCGACGGGTCCGGAATCAGCTGCGTATTCGCATACAGGATCTTCTTGAGATCCTCGCTCAGGATGATGGCCCCGTCCATCTTGGCCAGCTCGTACAGATAGTTCGGGGAAAAGTCGCAATTGATGGAAAAACCGCCGTCCACGACCTCCATCACCTCGGGACTGTAGCCGACGACGAGCAGCGCGCCTGTCTTCGCCCGCAGCACATTGTCCAGCCCTTCGCGGAAAGCGGTGCCCGGCGCGACCAGCTGCAGCAGCTGATTCGTAATTTCGATCTCTCTGTTCTCTTTCATGATTTCCAGCGAACCCCCTATTCCAGCGCCGCGCGCAATGCTTCGGATACGGTATTCACGCCGACAATCGTTATATCGTCCGGCGGCTTCCAGCCCTTGAGGCTTTTCTCGGGCATGATGACCCGCTTGAAGCCCAGCTTCTGGGCTTCCTTGACCCGCTGCTCGGCTCGGGAGACAGCCCGCACCTCGCCGGTAAGCCCCACCTCGCCGAAGACGACGTCGAATGGACGCGTCGGCGCATCCTTGAAGCTGGAAGCAAGCGCCACGGCGGCGGCCAGATCGACAGCGGGCTCGTCAAGGCGCACTCCGCCGGCGGCGTTCAGGTATGCATCCTGCGTCTGCAGGAACAGCCCGATTCTTTTTTCGAGCACGGCGATGATCAGCGCCATCCGGTTGTGGTCGTAGCCGGTGGACGTCCGTCGCGGCGACGGAAAATGCGTAGGCGCGACCAGCGCCTGGAGCTCCACGAGCACAGGCCTCGTGCCCTCCATGCTCGCCACGACGGTGGAGCCGGAGACGCCCAGAGGCCGCTCCGACAGGAACAGCTCCGACGGGTTCGCCACTTCGCGCAGCCCGCTCTCGCCCATCTCGAAGATGCCGATCTCGTTGGTGGAGCCGAAGCGGTTTTTGACGGCGCGAAGCAGGCGGTAGGAATGATGGCGCTCCCCCTCGAAGTAAAGGACGCAGTCCACCATATGCTCCAGCAGCCTCGGGCCGGCGATCGCTCCCTCCTTGGTGACATGTCCGACCAGCACGGTCGCAATGCCGCCCAGCTTGGAGACGCGCATGAAGTGGGCCGTGCATTCCCTCACCTGGGCGACGCTGCCCGGTGCGGACTGGACGCTGGGGTCATAGACGGTCTGGATCGAGTCGATGACGAGAAAATCCGGCTGGACGGTATCGATGGCATCATTGATATGCTCCATGTTCGTCTCGCAGAGCACGAACAGCGACGCGCTCAGCGCGCCGAGGCGATCGGCGCGGAGCTTGGTCTGGCGAACGGATTCCTCGCCCGATATATAGAGCACCTTGAGTCCGGCGGCCGACAATGCATGGGAGGTCTGCAGCAGCAGCGTCGACTTGCCGATGCCGGGGTCGCCGCCGACGAGTATGAGGGAGCCGGGCACGACCCCGCCGCCCAGCACCCGGTTCAGCTCCCCGATGCTGCTTTCGATGCGGGGCTCATGCCCGGTATCTATGTCTATGATGGAACGCGGCTTTTCTTTCGTCCCGCGGGCCATTGGAGAGGATAATCCGACGCCGGCGGTTTTGACCACCGTCTCCTTTTCCTCCACCATCGTGTTCCAGGCGCCGCAGCCGGGGCATTTTCCCAGCCATTTGGGCGATTCCGTTCCGCATTCCGTACAGGCGAATTTCACTTTTAGTTTGGCCATCGAAGGCTCCTTTTACGGATATGACGTACCTTCAAAGTTTACCATTTCAGAGGCCGCAACAAAAGAAAATCATGCGAACATTCTTTCGAGAAGGAGCCGCTTGCGCTCCTTTCTCGACGATGTCCGGGAATCTAAGAAAAAGATAAGATCTTTTCCGTTATACTGACAGAAAAGAGAGAGAGGAAGCGGTGGGCCATGAACGAAGAAACGGTGCTGCTCGTCGATGACGAGCCCGAAATCGTCAAGCTGATGGGGCTGTACCTCAAGCAGGAAAGGTTCCGTCTTCTGACCGCTGCAAGCGGCGGAGAGGCTCTGGACATCATCCGGAAGGAAAAAGTGGATCTCGTCGTGCTCGATGTCATGATGCCCGGCATGAACGGAATCGACACCTGCATGGCGATTCGGGAAATCCGGCAGATGCCGATCATCTTCCTGTCCGCCAAAAGCGAGGAGATCGATAAAATCCACGGCCTCAGCGTCGGGGCCGACGATTATGTGTCCAAGCCGTTCAGCCCTCTGGAGCTGCTCGCCCGGATCAAAAGCCAGCTGCGACGATACGGCATCTATGGAGCCGCCGCCGGCGACGCCGCCTCGCCGGATGCCGTCACGATCGACGGCGTCACCTTCAACTCCGCGACGCGGGAAGTGACGGTCGAGGGCCAGGAGGTGCGGCTTACGCCCCGGGAATTCTCCATCCTGGAGCTGCTCGGGCGCAATCCCGGCCGGGTGTACAGCATCGAGCAGCTGTACGAGATGATTTGGCAGGAAACTTTTTTTGAAGCGGGAAATACCGTCATGGTCCATATCCGCAAGCTGAGGGAGAAGATCGAAGCCGATCCGAGGCATCCCAGGTACATCAAGACCGTATGGGGCGTCGGCTACAAAATGGAGAAGCTGTAGAGAGGGAGCGGGAGCATCGATACGTTGGAGCTCCAATACCCGGACGCATTGTCATGATGCCGATGCTCATGTCGGGGTCCGGCATGTCCCGGCCGCCGGCTCATCGTCCACATTCAACTCGCCAAGCCGCAGAACGACGTCCGTTTATGAGGGAGGCACATCTTTGGCCAGCCGCATCTTTCAAACCTTTCTATGGAAATTCATCCTCAGCTTCGCCGCCAGCCTGCTCGGCATGGGAGTCCTTCTTTTGCTGGGCAATTACTTGGCGGAGCAGCTTATCCGGTTCAATCCGTCCAAATCCTTTTTCCTGACGAAGGCGCTTGCCTACACCATCAATGGAATCGGCTCCGGCCCGGTTCGGGTCATCTTCGGACTGCTGCTGTTCATCTTCTTGTTCTTTTCCTTGTCCAGGGGCATCATCAAGCGCTTCGACACCCTGACGAGCGCCCTGCAGGCGATCTCGGCAGGAGATCTGTCCCACCGCATCGACGAGAGCAGCAGCGATGAGCTCGGGGTCGTTGCGCGCAGCGTCAACGAAATGGCCCGCAGGCTGCAGCTCGCCCAGGAAGAGGAGCGGGCTGCCGTGCAAGCCAAGGACGACCTCATTACCGGCGTGTCCCATGATCTTCGCACCCCGCTCACCTCGGTGCTGGGGTTTCTGGAATATATCGAGGACGACCGTTACCGCGACGAGGTCGAGATGCGGCAGTATGTCCATATCGCCTATGAAAAATCTCTCGTGCTGCGCAAGCTGATCGACGATCTGTTCGAATATACCCGCGTCACCAGCAGCGGTTTTCCGCTCCAGCGCGAAACCGTCGATCTCAACCCCTTTCTCGGGCAGCTTGCCGAAGAATTCATGCCGGCGCTAAAGGAAGCCGCCATGGCCTGCCGCGTCCATCCCGCAGACGGCCCCCTCATCGTGGATGCGGATCCGGAGCTGCTGCTCCGCGTCTTCGAGAATCTGATCAGCAATGCGATTCGTTATGGGGCAGACGGAGGGGCGCTGGACATCCTTCTGCGCAGGGACGAGCTTGAGCCTGCTGCGGAAATCATCTTCCGCAACTATGGCGAGCCGATTCCGCAGGACCAGCTCCCGCGGCTATTCGAGCGCTTCTACCGAGTCGACGCCTCCCGCTCCAAGGCGACAGGCGGCAGCGGCATCGGGCTTGCCATCGTCAAGAGCATACTGGATCTGCATGGAGGAACGGCGTCCGCAACCAGCTCCAGGCGCAAGACCGAATTCATCGTCCGCCTTCCTCTTCCTTGCGGCTCAGACGCCCAACCGGCAGAAGCCGGAGCGGGCGATTAAGAATAAGTTAAGATCACCGTCGGCCCGATGTTAAGAACCGGCCTCTATACTGGTTTCATTACCTGTGCAAAGGGGATGGAATGCATGAGGACCTTCTTGTTCGCTGTCGTTCTGACATTGTCCGCGGGAGCAGCCTTCCAATGGAAAAACCGCAAAGTCCCGCTTCGCCAAGCGCTTCTCTGGAGCGCTGTCGCTCTCGCCCAGCTCGCCGTCATTTTGGGCCCTTCCTTCATGAAAGGCCACTGATCGCGCCCTGGCTGTACGGCCGTTCAGTCCTTAACCATTTCATAATTCGTCGCTAATTTAAGGTGGGAATTCAATTATTCCTATCTTTTTTGCGGTTTCATCCTTTAGGTTGAACATATACAACTATAAAGTTGAATCGTTCTATTTCATTTCAATTTATTACTTCCTAAATTCAACCTGCGGCAATAAATAAAAATAGAGAAATAAGCTCCTGCACCGATCGATAGAAGCTTAAATAAGATAGAAATACGACCGTTGCATTCAAAAAATGGCTGCATTCACCCAGGATTCCCCCTCTTCGCCGCTTCCTAGAACCAGCCGCCTCTACGTATAACCTGCGATTCAATGGCCGATGCTAAGCCTATATACAACGGATTAGAGCCCGTACAAGCTCGTCATGCGAACTCATTTCCATGATCCCAAGGAGGGACATCCCATGCCCGATCTGCTGAGACTCGCCCTGATCGCCATCGCCTTGCTCTTCGTCGGCCTTGTCATGCACTGTGTCCGCAAGGGAGTGCTTCGAAACCGCTACGCGCTGCTCTGGATTACTGTCAGCGGAAGCATACTCGGCTTGTTCCTTCTGCCCTTCCTGCCGCTGGGCCACGGCTGATGACGGACTGCGGCGAACAACAAAAAAGCAGTCTCCTCCACATAGAGGAGACTGCTTTTTTACTATTCCGCTCCCAGACGGAACAGAACCTCATGAATGCTCAGCTTGGAGCCAAGCATCAGATCCTTTGGATTCGGCGCGCTTGCCGTTGCGGCTCCATGCCCCGCTTCCGGAGCGCCGCTGCCGTCATGGCCGCCGGCTCCAGCAGGATGCCCCGACGCTGCTGACGCAGCATGCCCTGATGCCGGAGTCCCGTCTGCCGCCGTGCCGCCCATCGGCTGCGCTCCTCCGGCCGGAGCTGCGTTCTCCGCTCCCTCAGGAGCCCGCCGCGCATGCGCTTGCTTGAACGAATCGCTGTTCACCCAGTTGTCGAAGCTGGCCTTGTCCGTCCAATGCGTCACGACCTTCAGCTCGTCCGATTCCTCCTTGCGGTCGAGCAGCAGCTCCATGCCCGCGAAGCCCGGCATCGTATGGACGCCTTTCGGATTTTTGAACCTTTCCGCCACCTGTTCTCCAAAGCCCGACTTAATCTGAATCGTGTTCGTGACGACGATCATATCCTTTCGCCTCCTTGCGAGAAATGGGAACGCTATCTTCTCAGTTTAACAGCCTTGGAAGCCGGGTACAAACGGACGCCTGCCCCCTCGGTTTCCGATTCCGCTGTGAAGACTTATTGCCCTTCTGAACCCGAGCCGCAAAAAAAGCCCTTCTTCCCAAAAGGAAGAGGGGCTTTTCCGCAGTGCGTTAGGAAGGATTTCCGGCATAAGCAGCCCTGCAATTGCGGAAGATGGCCGCTGCTTACTTCGCTGCCGTTTCTTCCTGCTCGGCTTTATGCTGTTCCGGATGAGGCTTGACGGTCAGGCCGCCGTTCTCCTCGTCGATCACCAGCATATCGCCTTTCTTGATATTGCCCATCAGCAGCTCTTCGGACAACCGGTCCTCGATATGCTTCTGGATCGCACGGCGCAGCGGACGCGCGCCGTAGGCAGGATCGAAGCCTTCCTTGGCGAGAAATGTTTTCGCTCTGTCCGTGAGGTCGAAGTCGACTTCCTGCTCGCGCAGCCGCTTGCGCAGCTCGTCGGACATCAGCGTCACGATGCGGGCGATATGCTCCTCTGCGAGGGAGTGGAACACGATGGACTCGTCGATCCGGTTCAGGAATTCGGGACGGAAGCTCTTTTTCAGCTCGCCCATCACTTTTTCCTTCATCTGGTTGAACTCGCGTCCGGCATCATGCTGGGCCGTAAATCCGAGCGTCGAGTTGCGCTTGATCTGATCGGCGCCGACGTTGGACGTCATGATGATCAGCGTATTCCGGAAATCGACTACACGGCCTTTGGAATCGGTCAGGCGGCCGTCCTCCAGAACCTGCAGCAGAATATTGAACACTTCCGGATGCGCCTTCTCGATTTCGTCCAGCAGCACGACGGAGTAAGGCTTGCGGCGGACCTTCTCGGTCAGCTGGCCGCCTTCCTCGTAGCCGACGTATCCCGGAGGAGCGCCAACGAGGCGGGAAGTGGAATGTTTCTCCATGTATTCCGACATGTCGATGCGGATGACCGCATTCTCGTCACCGAACATCGCCTCGGCCAGAGCGCGGGCCAGCTCGGTTTTGCCGACGCCGGTAGGTCCGAGGAAAATGAAGGAGCCGATCGGACGCTTCGGATCCTTGAGTCCGGCACGGGAGCGGCGAACGGCGCGGGAGACGGCCTTGACGGCATCCTCTTGGCCGATGAGGCGGCTATGCAGAATCTCTTCCATTTTCAGCAAGCGCTCGGTTTCTTCCTCAGCCAGCTTGCTGACCGGGATACCCGTCCAGTTGGCGACGACCTGAGCGATGTCCTCCGGCGTTACTTCGGAATCCGTGCGTCCCTGCTTTTCTTTCCACGTGTTCTTCGTCGTGTCGAGCTCTTCGCGGATTTTCTGCTCCGTGTCGCGGAGCGCCGCGGCCTTCTCGAATTCCTGGCTCTGAACGGCCGCATCCTTCTCCTTGCGCACCTCGTCGAGGCGTCCCTCCATCTGCTTCAGATCCGGCGGGATCGTATAGGTATGCAGGCGGACCTTGGAGCTGGCTTCGTCGATCAGGTCGATCGCTTTGTCCGGCAGGAAGCGGTCGGTGATGTACCGGTCGGACAGCTTGACTGCCGCCACAATGGATTCATCCGTGATTTTCACGCGGTGATGGGCTTCGTAACGATCGCGAAGTCCATGCAGGATCTGAATCGCTTCGTCCGGGGTAGGCTGATCCACCGTGATCGGCTGGAAGCGGCGCTCGAGGGCGGCATCCTTCTCGATGTACTTGCGGTACTCGTCGAGAGTAGTCGCGCCGATGCACTGCAGCTCGCCGCGTGCGAGAGCCGGCTTCAGGATGTTGGAGGCGTCGATGGCGCCTTCAGCGCCGCCTGCGCCGATCAACGTGTGCAGCTCGTCGATGAACAGGATGATATTGCCCGCTTGGCGGATCTCATCCATGATTTTCTTGAGCCGGTCCTCGAATTCGCCGCGATACTTGGTGCCTGCCACGACAGAGCCCATGTCCAGCGTCATGACGCGCTTGTCGCGAAGCGTCTCGGGAATTTCGTTGGCGATGATCTTCTGCGCCAGACCTTCGGCGATCGCTGTCTTGCCGACGCCGGGCTCGCCGATCAGCACCGGATTGTTCTTCGTCCGGCGGCTGAGAACCTGGATGACGCGCTCGATCTCCTTGCTGCGGCCGATGACCGGATCCAGGTTGTTCTCACGGGCGGAAGCGGTCAGGTCGCGTGCCAGGCCGTCCAAGGTCGGCGTGCTGACGTTGGCCGGCGCTCCGTGGTTGCTCGATACCGCCTCGCTGCTGCCGAGCAGCTGCAGCACTTGCTGCCGCGCCTTGTTCAGGCTGATGCCGAGGTTGTTCAGCACGCGGGCGGCCACGCCTTCGCCTTCGCGGATCAGGCCGAGCAGAATATGCTCCGTGCCGACGTACGTGTGCCCCAGCTTGCGGGCTTCGTCCATGGACAGCTCGATGACCTTCTTCGCACGGGGCGTGTAGGCGATGTTGCTGGGCTGCTCTTGGCCGCGGCCGATGAGCGATTCCACCTCGTCCTGTATTTTCTCGAGTCCCAGGCCGAGCGCGATCAGAGCTTTGGCCGCGATGCCTTCGCCTTCCCGAATGAGGCCGAGCAGAATATGCTCCGTGCCGATATTGTTATGTCCAAGCCGCACCGCCTCTTCCTGGGCGAGAGCAAGCACCTTCTGCGCACGTTCCGTAAATCGTCCAAACATCATTCGTAAGCACCTCCATCATGGGTTACAGGGAGCAGCCGGCTGCGGATCAGCTCCGCGCGCCTTGCATCGCGCTGCTCCGTATTCAATTTCTCCTCGAATGCCTGCTGCAGGAAGCCAGGCTGGGTCATTACCATCAACTCATTCATAACCTGCGGGGAAACTTCCCGAATCATGCCCAGGTCGATGCCAAGACGGACATCCGACAGTCTCTGGGCCGATTCCTTGGAGTCCATGATCGCCGCATGAGACAGGATGCCGTAAGATCTCATCACCCGATCCTCGAGCCGCAGGCGCGATTCCGCCTGAAGACGCTCGCGGGCCGCTTTTTCATGCTCGATGATCTGCCTCACGACCCCATGCAGATTGTCGATGATTTCATCCTCCGACTGTCCCAGCGTGATCTGGTTGGAAATCTGGAACAGATTGCCGAGCGCCTCGCTTCCCTCGCCGTACAGCCCCCTCACAGCCAGACCCACTTGGGTAATGGCGGACAGGATCCGGTTGATCTGATGCGTGAGCACGAGCGCCGGCAGATGCATCATGACGGATGCGCGAATGCCGGTTCCCACGTTGGTGGGGCAGCTGGTCAGAAATCCGCGTCTCTCATCAAAAGCATAGTCGACTGCTTCCTCATAAATGTCGTCGATTTTGCTGGCAAGCTTCCATGCCTCCTGGACCTGGAAACCGGGATATAAACATTGGATGCGCAAATGATCCTCTTCGTTAATCATAATGCTGACGGATTCGTTCTCGCTCATGACGACCGCTCCCGCACGGGCTTCGTTCGCCAGCGCGGGACTGATCAGATGCTTCTCCACCAGCACCCTGCGCTCCAGCTCGCTGAGATCCGAAAGAACGATCGTCTCGAACGGGCCGATCGGCTCCAGCTTTCCTTCCTGCGCCACGGAAGCAAGCTTGCTCATCACTTCCGCGGACTGCTGGCTGGTGGCCAGAATCGGAAAGGGATAATTGTGCAGGTTGCGGGCGATTCTTACGCGGCTGCTGAAGACGATATCCGAATCGGGTCCGTCTCCCTTCATCCACTCGCTCAGCGCCGTCTGGGCAAACCGGTTGGCTGCCAATCCAATCCCTCCCTACCGTGCAGCCGCCTTGCGGAAGCTGCGCTTATGATGTCTGTCTGGATGCTTCCAACGATCAGGCTTCCTTGATCTGCTTCTCCAGCTCGCGGATTTTGTCCCTGAGCTTGGCGGCGGCTTCGAACTCTTCTTTCTGGATCGAGTTCTTCATTTCCTGCCTCAGCCTGTCGATTTCCCTCTGTGTCTGAATCCTTCCGCCCGAGCGGCGGGGAATCTTTCCGACATGGACCGTGTTCCCGTGCACTCTCTTCAACAGAGGATCGAGCCTTTCCCCGAAGTGCTTGTAGCAGGAGCTGCAGCCGAATCTTCCGAGCTTGGAGAACTGCGAATACGTGAGTCCGCACTCCTCGCAGCGCGGCACCGCCTGCTTCGTCCCAGCCAAGCTTCCCGCAGGCTCGAAATCCATAAGCCCCGACAGCAGGCTGTGGATGGAAAAGCCGTTCGGAGCTCCCGGAATGCCTTCGCCCCTTTCGCGGGCGCAGGCTTCGCAAATATGGAATTCCGTTTTTTCTCCGTTTACGATCTTGGTAAAATGAAGCGTTGCCGGCCTTTTGCCGCATTCCTGACAAAGCATGCCGCGTCCCTCCTCACCGGTCCTTCTCTATTGCTTACCCAGAAGCGAGATGAGCATCGCCTTCAGCAGCCTGGCTCGAAGCTCGTCGCGCTGCGGCAGCTTGATCGCGATCGACTCCCGGCATACAGCCGCCCGGAGCAGGCTGCCTTCTCGCTTGGAAATGAACAAGGCTTCCTCCAACTGGTAAATAAGTCCTTCGGCGGCGCTTTGATCGACTTGATTGCCGATCGTATGATGAATATGGCCGTGGATGGCTTTGAGCGCAGGCAGCTCGATCCGTTGGATCCGGATGTAGCCTCCTCCCCCTCGCTTGCTCTCCACGAGGTATCCCTTCTCAAGCGTGAAACGGGTACTGATGACATAATTGATCTGCGACGGTACGCAGGAGAAGCTGTCCGCCAATTCGTTGCGCTGTATTTCCACCGCACCTTCGGGACTGTCCTGAAGCAGCTGCTTCAAATGCTGCTCCAATGCATCGGAAATGTTTCGCATATCACCCACCTCCCTATGCCGGGGCACCTTCAGGATTTTTCTTGAATTGCGGGTAGAAGCCAAACAGCCAAAGGCCGGATGCGTCCCTGTAGCATTCCCTCATCGGCGCAAATTACGACCCGCGAACGGGGACCGGAAGAAAAGGATCTTCGCCTTGCATAAGGCGGGATCAGACTCAACTGACTTTGACTTTCTTTGACTTATATCTTGATTATACTCCTTTTTTAGAAAAGGTCAAGGAAACTTCCACTGCTGCCATCCAGATGAAAAAAAGCCGCCTCTCCCTGCTGTGTTACCAGCTTGGGATAAGACGGCCCGCTTTATACACGGTTAGAAGAAGTCCATGAAATTCGTCATCGCCTCAGGGATACGGCTGCCCAGCCGGACGGCCTCCGAGCGCGGACCCGAGATATGATCCATCTGCTGTAGATCCCTGGCGCGCTTGTATCCGATGAGAAGAGCAGCCAAAGTTCCGATGGAGAGATCCAAACGCTTGGAGGAGGTTCCATCCTGATACCGGGAAAGGCTGCCCTTGCCCTCTTCCGTGATGTCAAGCATCCACAATCCGTCATTCCAGGATGCATCCTCGTCATGAATCTGGAGGACGAATTGATCGCGGACTCCAGGCTGGAACGAAAGCTGCTTGACGAGCGATTGGACATCGACGATGCGAACCATGAAATAAGGATGGATGCTCTGTTCGATGCGCGGATCGTTAAGCTGATAAGGCAGCGGATCTCCCGAGTAGGTATGGAGCACGGCGGAATCGATCATGGAATCATGATTGCTGAAGAAATTCCAAAGCCCCACCCTCGCTTCTTCCGTAAGATAGACGAGCTCATGAATGTCGAGACGCCTCTCCTTCACCTTGTAAAGGGCATACCCTTCCGGCGTGCCGTTCTGGGACCGGTACAGCACCGCATCCCCTTTCTTCCGCTTGAAGACCGAATGCTCCCACCAATCCGCAGTTCGGGCCAGCGTGCCATTGAAGCTCTCCGAATAGGTCTGATAAAGGATGCCCAGAAGTTCGGCATGATCGCGGACTTGAATCCGCTCGACTTTGCCGTTGTTTTGCATTCGTTGAGGCAGCTTGTCCGTCGCCAAGGTGTACTTGACCCGGTCGATGAACAGCTCCCAGCCGTATTTGCGGTAAAAGCCGATCGAAAACGGCGCCAGCATCGATATGGATTGGCCGTTCGCTTTCATTTCCTCCATCGCATGACGGAGCAGCTTGCCCACATGCCCGGAGCGCCTCGATTCCGGCCAGCTTGCGACCGAAGAGATGCCTCCCATCTTCAGCACGATGCCGTTCCAGTTCACCTCGAGGGGAATGATTCTGACCTGGGAGACGATCCGTTCCTGCTCGACACCGACGATAACTTCCTCGCACCTGGCTCTTGCTCTGGCCTGCTCCAGCTCCTCTGCGGAAAGCTCGATTTGAAAGGCGTATTGGCTCAGCTTCATATGCTCGTCGAATTCTTCCGGCTTCAATGTTCTGATCTTCATCCTGCACCCGCTTCCCCAAGATGTTAGGTATAGATGTATTATGACACATATTGTATTTATTTCCCACTTGTATCCTTTTTAATGGAGCGGATTTTCAACGCCGCAAACGATTTCCCCCCTTAACTTTACACGTTTTTAAGGTTCATTTGGTTTTCTGCTATCCATGCAGGCATGTCTCTTTGATGAAGATGGAGAAAAAACATCAAAAAAAAGCCTGATCGGCGATTGCTCGCGGATCAGGCTTCTCTCTGTGCTTGGCGACGTCCTACTCTCCCAGGACCCTGCGGTCCAAGTACCATCGGCGCTGGAAGGCTTAACGGTCGTGTTCGGGATGGGTACGCGTGGTTCCCTTCCGCCATCGCCACCAAACGTTACGCTTGTTCAAGACGTGGCTTGCGCCTTGAAAACTGGATCGAATCAATATGCTGGATGCTGAGTCCATTCGTGCTTCTTACATGGCTAGCGAATCGTACTGAGTTTCATCTCGCCATGTCTCGCCAACGTTCATCGTCTTGCGACGATATCCCGTAGGCTTGATCCATAGGATAAGCCCTCGACCGATTAGTATTCGTCAGCTGCACGCATTGCTGCGCTTCCACCCCGAACCTATCAACCTGGTCGTCTACCAGGGGTCTTACATACTGGGAAATCTCATCTTGAGGGGGGCTTCGCGCTTAGATGCTTTCAGCGCTTATCCCGTCCGTACGTAGCTACCCAGCGGTGCTCCTGGCGGAACAACTGGTACACCAGCGGTACGTCCATCCCGGTCCTCTCGTACTAAGGACAGCTCCTCTCAAATTTCCTGCGCCCACGACAGATAGGGACCGAACTGTCTCACGACGTTCTGAACCCAGCTCGCGTACCGCTTTAATGGGCGAACAGCCCAACCCTTGGGACCTACTTCAGCCCCAGGATGCGATGAGCCGACATCGAGGTGCCAAACCTCCCCGTCGATGTGGACTCTTGGGGGAGATAAGCCTGTTATCCCCAGGGTAGCTTTTATCCGTTGAGCGATGGCCCTTCCATTCGGTACCACCGGATCACTAAGCCCGACTTTCGTCCCTGCTCGACTTGTAGGTCTCGCAGTCAAGCTCCCTTATGCCTTTGCACGCTGCGAATGATTTCCAACCATTCTGAGGGAACCTTTGGGCGCCTCCGTTACATTTTAGGAGGCGACCGCCCCAGTCAAACTGCCCGCCTGACACGGTCCCTGTACCGGATTACGGTACCAGGTTAGAACTCCGATACGATCAGGGTGGTATCCCAACGGTGCCTCCACCGAAGCTGGCGCTCCGGCTTCCCAGGCTCCCACCTATCCTGTACAGATCGTACCAAAGTCCAATATCAAGCTGCAGTAAAGCTCCATGGGGTCTTTCCGTCTTGTCGCGGGTAACCTGCATCTTCACAGGTATTAAAATTTCACCGGATCTCTCGTTGAGACAGCGCCCAAGTCGTTACGCCATTCGTGCGGGTCAGAATTTACCTGACAAGGAATTTCGCTACCTTAGGACCGTTATAGTTACGGCCGCCGTTTACTGGGGCTTCGGTTCACAGCTTCGGGATTGCTCCCTAACCGCTCCCCTTAACCTTCCAGCACCGGGCAGGCGTC
>NZ_CBRA020000002.1:70000-85639 GCF_000469945.2 Paenibacillus sp. P22
GCGATCCTCATATAGAGCTGCATATCCAGCGCATTATGATGAGTAATGAACGGACGAGCGGCCGCTCCGCCGGCAATCGTATGGAGAGTCGGGGTTTCAACCTCGAGATAACCGAGAGAATCCAGGTAACGGCGCATGGACTGGATGATGCGGGAACGCAGGATGAACGTCTGCTGCACGTCCGGGTTGGTGATCAGATCGACGTAACGCTGGCGGTAGCGCTGTTCCACGTCCTTGAGTCCATGGAATTTGTCCGGCAAAGGAAGCAGCGACTTGCTGAGGACCGTTACTTCCTTCGCTTTGACGGAGATCTCTCCCGTCTTCGTTTTGAATACCGTGCCGTCGACGCCAACGATATCGCCGATATCGAGCAGGTCAAAAGCCTTGTACTGGCTTTCTTCGACCGAATCCTGACGGACATAGATCTGAATGCGGCCGGTCAGGTCCTGAATCGTGGCGAACGCGGCCTTGCCCATGCCGCGCTTGGTCATGATGCGGCCGGCGATACGAGCGGCAGCGCCCTTCTCCTCCAGCTCTTCCTTGGTCAGATCTCCGAATTCGGAAGCAATGCCGCCGGCTGTCGCCGTGCGCTCGAACTTGCTGCCGAATGGGTCCACGCCCAGATCGCGAAGCTCATCGAGCTTTGCCCGCCGAAGCTGCAGGAGCTCGCTTAGGTCCTGCTGTTCCTGTTGATCCACTGTGCCGTTCTCTTGACTCACTTGATCTTCATCTCCTTGCTTGTCTATCCCTTAAAAAAGCTCCCTATAGGTAGGAAGCTCTTGAATGGAAGTATAGCTGTTGGGTCTGGTCTGGGTGCCTGAATTACTTCTTGATGTCCAAGATCCGGTATTGAATGACGCCGGCCGGAACGTTGACCTCCACGGTCGTGCCCTTCTTCTTGCCGAGAATCGCCCGGCCGAGCGGGCTTTCATTGGAGATCTTGTTCTGCAGCGGATCGGATTCCGCCGTGCCGACAATGGCGTATTCAATCGTATCGCCGAACTCAAGGTCCTCGATCGTCACGATGGAGCCGATGCTTACCGTATCTACGGCGATATCGTCATTATTGATGATGCGCGCGTTGCGCAGCATTTTCTCAAGCGTAAGGATGCGGCCTTCGATAAAAGCTTGCTCGTTTTTGGCATCTTCATACTCGGAGTTTTCGCTGATGTCGCCATAACCGATAGCGACTTTGATCCGCTCGGCCACTTCGCGACGTTTCACGGATTTGAGATTCTCCAGTTCCTCTTCCAGCCTCTTGAGTCCGTCCTGAGTCAGAATCACTTCTTTGTCGCTCATTGCCGATTCTCCTGTCGTGGCGTATTTGCTTACCTCGCGTTGAAAGCGAAAGGAATTACAGCAGGATTCCCAGTGCCTGAAACCGTGTCCATAATCCACCAAGAACAGACGGCACAGGATTATATTGCAAGATTATATGCAATTGCACCCGGCGTGTCAATGAGAGGCCCCCGGCAAAGACGGCCGCCCGCGGGCACGCTTCCCGCAAGGGAAAGCGTCTTGCCGCGGGCGGCAGTGCTATGGCTTCAGTTGACCGCCGCTTCCGGTACGGCCGGCATCTGGGCATCCTGGCCGAGAGACCGGATATACTCGTTCAAGATGTTGACCATGACATCGCGGCTCGTCTCTTCCATGATGTTGTCCTTGATGCGGGCGGCGCCCTTGAGGCCTTTGAGATACCAGGCCAGATGCTTGCGCATCTCCTTCACGGCTACGGCCTCGCCTTTGAGCGCGATCAGCCGGTCCATGTGAAGGATGGCGATCTCCATCTTCTCCACGGCGTTCGGCTCCGGCAGCAGCTCGTCATGCGTGAGGTAATGGATCGTGCGGTAGAGCATCCAAGGGTTGCCGAGCGCCGCGCGTCCGATCATGACGCCGTCGCAGCCGGTTTCGGCGATCATGCGCTTGGCGTCCTCCGGGGTGTTGACGTCGCCGTTGCCGATGACCGGAATGCTCACCGCTTCCTTGGCCTGCCTAATGTAGCTCCAGTCGGCATGGCCCGTATACAGCTGCTCCCGGGTGCGTCCATGCACGCTGACGGCTTTGCCTCCGGCGCGTTCGACGGCGCGGGCGTTTTCGACCACGAAGATATGGTCGCTGTCCCAGCCGATCCTCATCTTGACCGTTACCGGCTTGTCGACGGCGTCGACGACCGAGCTGACCATCTCGTAGATCTTGTCGGGATTGAGCAGCCAGCGGGCGCCGGCATCGCATTTGGTCACCTTCGGCACCGGACAGCCCATGTTGATGTCGATGATGTCCGCATTCGTCTCCTTGTCGACGACTTTCGCAGCCTGGACAAGGGATCTGCGGTCTCCGCCGAAAATCTGCAGGCTGAGCGGCTTTTCGCGCTCATCCACGAACAGCATTTCGCGCGTGCGCTTGTTGCCGTGGACAATCGCCTTGTCGCTCACCATCTCCGCGCAAACGAGCCCGGTGCCGAACTCTTTGGCGATGAGCCGGAATGCAGGGTTGCAGACGCCCGCCATAGGAGCGAGAACGACATTATTCTTCATTTCGATATTTCCGATTTTAAGCATAACCGTTCCTTCCTTCTATCGCAGACCGCCGCTCGTCACGGCCGTCAATTCTTCATAGTCGATGCCGAGAGTGTCGGCGATCCGCCCGAGAAGCTTGGCTTCGGGCTTGCGCGTGCCGCGCTCGAGCGAACCGAGCACCGCAACGGATACTTCCAGCTTGTCGGCCAGCTGCTGCTGGGTGAAGCCCTTCAGCTTCCGAAAGGCGCGGATCCGCTGCGCCAGTTGATCGTATTCCATTGAGCAATGCCTTCCTTTCCATCCCGTAATGCCGCGACCGCCATCGACTCCGCCTTGGCCAGCAGAGGGTGGCCCGGTTCCAGCACCTCGGCCAGGGGAACCATCACGAACGCCCGCTCCTCCATTCTAGGATGAGGGAGCTGCAGCTCTTCCTTATCCATGGACACATCTTCATATAAAAGCAGATCCAAATCAATCGTTCTCGGGCCGTTGCGGATATCGCGGACCCGGCCAAGCCGGCGCTCGATGTCGAGCATCAGGCGCAGCAGCTCCAGCGGATCGAGGCGCGTCCGCAGAGAAGCCGCCATATTGAGGAAAGCGGGCTGGTCGGCGTAACCGACCGGATCGGTCTCATACGCGGAGGATACCTCCTCCACGGACACGCCCTCGCTTCCGTCAAGCAGCTTCAACGCCTGCGCGAGCAGGTCCGCGCGTTTCCCTATGTTGGAGCCGAGGGCGATATAGGCCCTGCTCCTAGTCCCGGCAGTCCCGCTATGCGGGTACGATTTCTCCATGCTCATCCCGCTTTCGCACCAGTTCGACGACAACGCCGTCGAAGTGGATCTCGAACGGAGGATTCGGTTTCGTCACGCGAACGGTCAATTCAGTAATGCCAGTATACGTCTCGAGCAGTGCAGTTGCAATACGGCCCGCCAGCGCCTCGATCAGCTTCACGGGCGGCCCTTCCACGATTTTCTTGGTCGCCGCATGCAGGTCGGCATAGTTGATGGAATGCTCCAGCTCGTCGGTGCGGGCGGCCTGCTCAAGATCCAGCTTGAGAACGAGGTCGACATGGAAGTTCTGCCCAAGCCGGTTCTCCTCCGGAAATACGCCATGATAACCGAAAAACCGCATGCCATTAAGTGTCATCTTGTCCATTGTCGGCCGGTCCATTCCTTTCTGTTCCAAAGTATCAGCGCGGGCCGTAGACGATCGCGTCTGTCATTGCGCATGTTTTGCGAATCGCATCGATATCGTGCACGCGAACGATCTGGCAGCCTTGGGCGATTCCAAGCGCCACCGTCGCTGCCGTTCCCTCGATCAGCTCTCCGACCGGCAGCCCGAGCGTGTCCCGGATGAACCGCTTGCGCGAAGTGCCGAGCAGCACCGGGTAGCCCAGCTCCGCCAGCTGTGACAAGCTCCCCATCAGCGCCACGTTGTCTTCATGGGTTTTGGCAAAGCCGATGCCGGGATCGAGCCAGATGTTCTCCTCGGCTACGCCCGCCGCCCTGGCGATCTCGACGCTTCCCTGAAGGTCGGAAACGACATCCGGTACGAGATCCTCGTAGTCCCTTTCCTGCCGGTTGTGGCTGATGATGACCGGGCAGCCGAACTCCGCGGCGGTATCGGCCATTCGGGAATCGAGCCGCAAACCCCATATATCGTTGATGATATGCGCGCCGGCTTGAAGCGCCGCCCTCGCCGTTTCGAACTTGTACGTATCGATGGAAAGAGGCATCTCCGGCAGCTCGAGGCGCAGCCTCTCGATCAAGGGAACGACGCGCCGCAGCTCCTCCTCATGCGGAACAGGGGTGAAGCCGGGTCGGGTCGATTCTCCTCCGACATCAATGATGTCCGCGCCCTCACGCGCCATCTTCAGGGCGTGGCGCACCGCCTCATCCACCCGGGCATGGCGTCCGCCGTCGGAGAACGAATCCGGGGTCGCATTCAGGATGCCCATGATCAAGGTCCGCTCTCCAAGCTCCAGCCTGACGCCTCCCCCCAGCTCATACCGGCGCTTCGGCACGGCATGGCGCCGTTGACGGATATACATCGAATCCCCTCCTATAAAAAAACTTAATGAACCGGATAGCCTGCGGAATCTGCGGTCAGGCTTCAGCCGGAGCCTCGCAATACGCAAGCGGCTGCCGGATGTCCGATCAGGATCTGTCTATCCGCCAGCCGCTCCGCGCATCGGCCCGGTACAGGCCGAGGAGCTTGCTGCATATCGGACCCGCCGCCGCTCCTGCACGTGGATGGGCGAGCTTCCCCGAGCCGTCAGCCAGCGCGGTGGCGGGAACCAGCTCCTGCACCGACCCGGTCGTCCAAACCTCGTCCGCCTCCAATAGATCCTCCCACCGGTACAGTCCTTCCTCGACCGGCATTCCCGCTTCCCGCGCCAGCTCCATGACGCGGCCGCGCGTAATTCCGGGGAGAATCCCCGTCTCCAGGGACGGCGTGCGGACGATGCCGCCCGAGACGAAAAACAGATTGCTGACGATTCCCTCCGCCAGCCATCCTTCCGCTGTCAGCATCAGCCCTTCGGACCCGGCCGAAGCTCCGGAGGCCATCAGCTCCTGCTTGGCCGCGATGCTGTTCATGTAATGAAGCGACTTCATCCGGATGCCGAGCTCGGGCGTATTCCGCGGCGTCCCCAGCAGGCGCAGCTCGCGTCCGCGGACATGCAGCTCCGGAGTTGCCGGCGGAAGATTCTTGACCATGACGATCTCCGAAGGCGAGGCGTAAGGCCCGGCCGGCAAGCCGAGCCCTTCGTCGCCGGCGGACACCGTCATGCGGACATAGGCATCGCCGTCGATTGCTGCGGCAGCCATCACATCGCGGACCAGCCTGCGGATTCGATCCGGTTCAGCCCGATAGGAGATTTGCAGCCGCGCGCAGCCGTCCTCCAGCCGCCGCAGGTGCCTCTCCAGCAAATAAGGCTCGCCTCCGTAGGTGCGGAACGTCTCGAACAATCCCATTCCATATAAAAATCCGTGGTCGAAAACCGAGATGCGGACATCTTCGGAATCGGCCACGGATCCGTTATAACCAATCTTCATCGAACGGCCGTCTCCGACAGGAAGTTGCGCAGCAGCGCCAATCCGTTCTCCGTAATGATGGATTCCGGATGGAACTGCACGCCTTCAACGGCATATTTCTTGTGCCGCAAGCCCATGATCTCGCCCTCGGCCGTCTCGGCCGTGATCTCCAGCTCGTCCGGCAGCGTCTCGCGCCGCACGATGAGGGAGTGGTAGCGTGTCGCGGTGAACGGCGACGGCAGGCCGCGGAATACGCCCCTTCCCTCGTGAAGGATAGGAGACGTCTTGCCGTGCATGAGCCGCTCCGCCCGCACCACCTCGCCTCCGAAGGCTTGTCCGATCGCCTGGTGCCCCAGGCAGACGCCGAAGATCGGAATCTCGCCCTTGAAGCGCTCGATCAGAGCGAGGCTGATGCCGGCTTCGTTTGGAGAGCAAGGTCCCGGAGAGATCAGGATGTGGTCCGGAGCAAGCCCGGCGACCTCCTCCAGCGTAATCTCGTCATTGCGCTTCACGACGATCTCTTCGTTCAGCTCGCCCAGGTACTGCACGAGGTTGTACGTGAAGGAATCGTAATTGTCGAGTACGAGAATCATTTCGAAAGCCCCCTGTCAGTTGGTGTCGGATGCCGGCGCGGCATCCGCGGCGCGGTGAAGCTCCGCGTATTGGAAAGCGCGCCACAGCGCTCTTGCCTTGCTGATGGATTCCTTGTATTCCCGCTCGGGGTCGGAGTCGATCACGATGCCCGCCCCGGCCTGGATATGCACCTGGCCGTCCAGGACGGCCATCGTGCGGATAATAATATTAAATTCCATATCCCCGCTGTAGTCAATCCAGCCCATCGAGCCCGTATACGGACCGCGGCGTACCGGTTCCAGCTCCTCGATGATTTCCATCGTGCGGATTTTTGGGGCGCCGGTAATCGTCCCTCCGGGAAACACTCCGGCGATGACGTCGAATGCATCGAGTCCTTCGGCCAGACGGCCTTCCACCTGGGAAGCCAGATGCATGACATGGGAGTACCGCTCCACCGCCATCAGCTCCTCCACGCGCACGCTGCCGTAGCTCGACACACGTCCGAGATCGTTGCGTTCCAGGTCTACGAGCATGATATGCTCGGCGGTCTCCTTCTCGCTCGTCCTGAGCTCCCGCTCCATCGCGGCATCCTCCTCCGGAGTTCGCCCGCGCCGCCTAGTCCCCGCGATCGGACGCGTGGCCAGCCGCCCGTCCTTCATCTCGACGAGCAGCTCCGGCGAGGCGGACACCAGCTGGAAGCCCGGCGTGCGGAGCAAGCCCATATACGGAGAAGGATTGATGAGGCGAAGCCATTCGTACAGCTCTTCCGGCGATGTCTCCGTCCGGCATTGCTGCCTGAGCGAGAGATTGACTTGAAAGACGTCGCCCGCCGCGATGTAATCCTGGATCCGGCTTACCGCATTCATATAGCGGTCCTTGAGGAACGGGCTGGCGGCCCCCTCCGGCACATCCGCGAATGGAGGGGCGGAGCCGTCCCGCTCCCGCTCCAGGAGCTGGCGCCGAGAATCCGCAAGCTCCGCTGCCGCACCGGATGAGGCGCTCCAGTCCGCCCATTCCCGAAGCATTTCTTCCGTACGGACGACAGCCGCATCGTATGCGGCTCTCCTGGCGCCTGCACCGGCCTGGCCGGTCAGAGGGACATGAACCGAAGCGAACAGCAGCCGCTTCTTGCGGTCGACGATCCACAGCTCGTCCAGCCGCATGAACAGATAGTCCGGCAAGCCGAGATCGTCTTCGGCCAGCTCCGGGAGGCGCTCGATGGAGCGGATGATGTCATAGCTCCAGAATCCGCCGATGCCTCCGGTCCATGCCGGACCTTCTCCCGCAGGAAGCCTCGGACCGTCCGATCCTCGCATCCAGCGCCTGACCGCCTCCAGCGGAGCGGCCTCGAAGCGCTCGACCAGCTCGTAATCTGCCCGGCCGCCCTTTCCGAGCCGAAGCCGGAGCTGTTCGGCATAGCCGCCCTTGCCCTGCAGCAGCTCGGCGGGCCGCCGTCCCATATAGGTGTACCTTCCGCTTTTGCCGCTCTCCAGGACGATCGAGCAAGGCCCCGCCTCCAGCCACATCCGTTCCCAGGATTCCGGCAGCAGGCTCTCCTCCGGCAGAGGCAGTCTGGCCAGCACCGGCAAGGTCGTGTACTCCTTCTCCCCGCCCAGCCAAGATTCCCACTGCTCCCAAGACGTGACTCCGAATTCTGTCATGGCCCCGCTTCCCCCGTTCATGCATCGTCCTCTTCTCTATCGACTGATCGTATCCTTTTGATTGTTCAAAATCAAGCTGAAAAAGGCGCCATATCCCTGATTGTAATCCGCCTGCCTCCGAAAGCGCCTGCCATGAAAATAAGGAACCCCTCCTACGCGGGATGCGTTTCCGGCCATGAAAAAACCGCCCCGCGCCATCGATAGAGATGGCGTCGGAACGGTTTGCCCTGCGTGAAGACTCTGCCTCCGATCGTCGGAGAGCCTTCGTGTTATCCGGAACCTAGTTCTCGAAGTTGAACAGCGGCGTGCTCAGGTAGCGCTCTCCGTTGCTCGGAACGACCGCGATGACGCGCTTGCCCGGGCCCAGCTTCTTGGCCACCTGCAGCGCGGCAGAGATGGCTGCGCCGGAGCTGATGCCGACGAGCAGGCCTTCTTCCTTGGCGGCGCGGCGCGCAAACTCGAATGCTTCCTCGTTCTCGACCGTAATGACTTCATCGTAGATCTCGCGATCCAGGATGTCCGGAATGAAGTTGGCGCCGATGCCCTGGATCTTGTGCCCGCCCGGCTTGCCGCCGGACAGCAGCGGGGATGCCGCAGGCTCGACCGCGACGATGTGGATGTTCGGGAAGCTCTTGCGCAGCACCTCGCCCGTGCCGCTGATCGTGCCGCCGGTGCCGATGCCCGCCACGAACGCGTCCAGCTTGCCGTCGTAGCCGTTGATCGCCTCGACGATCTCCGGTCCCGTCGTCTCGCGGTGGACCTTGACGTTGGCCGGGTTCTTGAACTGCTGCGGGATGAAGTAGTTCTCGTTCTCCTCCGCCAGCTGCTCCGCCTTCTTGACGGCGCCGTTCATTCCTTCGGCTCCTGGCGTCAGCACCAGCTCCGCGCCGTAAGCGCGAAGCAGGTTGCGGCGCTCAAGGCTCATCGTCTCCGGCATGACGAGCACGGAACGGTAGCCCTTGGCTGCAGCAACCATGGCCAGGCCGATTCCCGTGTTGCCGCTCGTCGGTTCGACGATCGTCGTCACGCCCGGCTGGATCAGACCTTGCTCTTCCGCAACGTTGATCATGCTGATGGCGATGCGGTCCTTGACGCTGGAGCCCGGGTTCTGATATTCCAGCTTCACGTACACTTCGGCGCTTCCCTCCGGCACCAAGCGGTTCAAGCGGACAAGCGGCGTATCTCCGATCAGTTCGGTTACATTCTGCACAATTCTGGCCATAGTCAACTGCCTCCTCATCTATATTCCGACTAAAATAGTAGGTTATTAGCTGTTTCTATCTTAACAAGGCCTTTCGGCCCTTGTCAATAGAATCGCGGAGGACAGCATGAACGTATCGTCATTTCGCTATCCTTTGGTCGGTTCCGATGTCGGATCGGGCAGCACCGATGCCTGATAGTGCTTGAGAAGCTTCTCTTCCCCATCCTTCAGGGATCCCGCTTCGTCCAGGGCGATCATGCGCTTGACCCGCTCGCGCATGGCGGCCTTGCCGGGGTCCGGAGGCGTGATCCGCTCCAGCAGCTCAATGACCGCATAACCTCCGGCCACCTCCACGGGACCTGCGATGTCGCCGGGCTGCAGGCCGGCGGCCGCCTTGGCCGCCCCCGGGTCGAGGAATGGATCCCGCTCGTCGATCAGCCCGAGATCTCCGCCGTTCGAAGCCGTTCCTTCATCCAGGGATTCCCGCTGCGCCAGCTCCTCGAAGCCGGCCCCCTGCTCCAGCTCATCCAGCACCGCAGAGGCCTTGTCCGAATCCGGAAGGACGATCCAGCGAAGATGCAGGCGCGAGGAAGCGGAGAGCTCCGCCTGATGCTCCTTCATATAAGCGTCTACTTCCTTGTCCGAAACCTCGATGCCGCGCGTCATCCACTTCTCCAGAAGCAGGCGGTACATGGCGTCGCTCCATACGTCATCCCGGCTCATGCCGAGCTGCTCCTTCATTTCCCGGTAGAAGGCGTCCTCATCCTCGTATCCTTCCATCTGGGAAGCCAGCTCCGACTGAATCTCTTCGGCCGTCACTTCCAGGCTCCCCTTGGCGCTCTCCTGGTCCAGCGCGCTGCGCAGCATCAGCATCCTCAGCACACTGTCCCCGTACTGCTTCTTGAGCTGCTCCACCCAATCCGAATTCCGGATCGCCTGATCCCCGACGACAGCCGCTTCGCCGTCCGAGCCTCCGGCTCCCGCTCCGGACGCGTCGACCGATCCGGGAGCCGACTCGGGAAGCTGCTGGATGACAACAAAAACGGCGAGCACGATCATGCAGACCGCCTGCAAGCCGATGATTCCCTTGAGCATTTTGTCCTTGCCCATATCGCCCGTCTTCCCTTACCCGTTCTTGCCGGCGGTGGCTTCTTGAAGCAGCCTTTCCAGATGAGGCTTGTCGAACGTGTAGGCCTCGTTGCAGAAGTGGCAGACGACCTCAGCCGATCCTTCCTCTTCGATCAAGTTTCTCAGCTCGGTCTCGCCCATGCTGATCAGCGTCTGCTCCACCTTTTCGGCAGAGCATTGGCAGACGAACTTCACGTCCATCGTCTCATGCACAGTCAGCTCGTCGCCGACGACCCACCGCAGAATTTCTTCCGGGGTCTCACCTTGATCCAAAAGGGCCGTGACATGCGGCAGCCCGCCCAGAGCCGTCTCGAGCCGCCCGATCTCCTCATCGGTCAAGCCAGGCAGCAGCTGGAGAATGAAGCCTCCTGCATGCAGCACCTTTCCGTCCACGTCCACCAGCACGCCTACTCCAACCGCCGAAGGCGTCTGCTCGGAGGAAGCGAAGTAATAGGTGAAATCCTCGCCCAGCTCGCCGGATACGATCGGAACGCTGCCGCGGTAAGGCTCCTTGAGGCCCAGATCCTTGGTGACATGGACGAAGCCCGTCGTACCGACGACGCCGGCCACATCGAGCTTGCCGAGCGAATTGCTCGGCACATGCGCCTCCGGGTTGTCGACATAACCGCGCACCTCTCCCTTGGCGTTGGCATCAACGACGATCTGGCCGATCGGACCGTCGCCCTTGACCTGAAGCGTCAGCTTCTCCTCGCCCTTGAGCATCATCCCCATCATCGACCCGATCGTCGCTGTGCGTCCCAGCGCTGCGGAAGCGGTCGGGTAGGTTCCGTGACGCCGCTGCAGCTCGCCGACCAGCTCGGTCGTGCGCGCCGCGAATACGCGGACTTTGCCGCCCCATGCCGTTCCCCGGACGAGATAGTCGCCCTCGCGGGTTCCTTCCTTGTAATCGCTCATCAATGAATCCCTCCTTGTCCTCTGTTGGTTTCTTCATTGCCGTTGACTCAATGCTTCAGTCGGCGCCGCTCAATCCTATCTCAATTTGCTCTTTCTCCGGCTTCATTAACCATGCTGGTCCTGGTTGCGCTCGTAAATGATGCGCAGCCCTTCGAGCGTGAGCAGCTGGTCCACCTTCTCGATCGTCTCCGATTCCGCCGCGATCATGTCGGCCAGGCCGCCCGTCGCGATGACGCGCGGATCGGTTCCGAACTCCTGGCGGATCCGGCGGACGATGCCGTCCACCTGTCCGGCATAGCCGAAAATGATGCCGGCCTGCATCGAAGTCACGGGATTGCGGCCGATGACGCTGCGCGGCCGGACAAGCTCGATTCGCGGCAGCTTGGCCGCTTTCTGGTAAAGCGCTTCCGTCGAGATGCCGATGCCCGGCACGATGGCGCCGCCCAGATAAGCGCCGCTCGGATCGATATAATCGAAGGTCGTCGCCGTACCGAAATCGACGACGATGAGCGGCGAGCCGTATTTCTCGATGCCGGCGACAGAATTCACGATGCGGTCCGCTCCGACCTCGCGCGGATTCTCGTACCGGATGTTGAGGCCCG
Source organism: Paenibacillus sp. P22 (assembly GCF_000469945.2). Classification (NCBI taxonomy): domain Bacteria; kingdom Bacillati; phylum Bacillota; class Bacilli; order Caryophanales; family Paenibacillaceae; genus Paenibacillus; species Paenibacillus sp. P22. The sequence continues at coordinate 81,635 of NZ_CBRA020000002.1, forward strand.
TCTTGATGCCGGGACCGATGACGAGAGGGGAGTGCCGAAGGTAGTTGACCGACAGCTGCTCCAGCGTCCTCATGAGCGGCGGCACGACCGAAGAGACGACGACTCCGTCGATGGAATCGATGGAAATGCCGGCGAATTGGAAGAAGTTGTACACCATCATGCCGTACTCGTCGCTCGTCGCCGAGCGGTTGGTGCTCATGCGCCAGTGATGGAGCAGCTCCTGTCCGCGGTAGATGCCGAGCACGATATTCGTATTGCCTACGTCGATGACGACAATCACGGATTACGACCTCCCCTTCTTGCCGCCCAGGTCGAGGCTGATATCGAGAGCTTCGAACGAATACGTGAGGGCGCCGACGGAAATGATGTCCACGCCGGTCTCGGCGATGGCCCGGATCGTTTCCAGCCGCACCCCGCCCGACGCTTCCGTAAGGACATGGGGAGAACGGCTCTTGATCAGACGAACGGCCTCCGCCATAAGCTCCGGCTTCATATTGTCGAGCATGATGATGTCCGCGCCGCAATCAAGAGCTTCGCCGACCTGCTCCATCGATTCCGTCTCGACCTCGATCTTCATCGTGTGCGGGATGACGGAACGGGACGCGATCACGGCCGCGGTGATGCCGCCGGCTCCCTTGATATGGTTGTCCTTGATCATGACGGCGTCGTACAAGCCGAAGCGGTGATTGGCGCCGCCGCCGACGCGGACGGCGTACTTCTCCAGCATCCGGTGGCCCGGAGTCGTCTTGCGGGTGTCGACCAGACGAGTCGGGAGCCCGTCCAGAATGTCGACGAAGCGGCTTGTCTTGGTGGCGATGCCCGACAAGCGCTGCATCAGGTTGAGCGCGAGCCGCTCGCCCGTCAAAATGCTGTGCGTGCTGCCTTCCACCTCGGCGATGACGGTTCCCGCCGTTACCCGGTCGCCGTCCTTTGCATGAGCCGTGAAGGCAAGGGATGGATCGACGACCGAAAAGACGGTCTGCGCGACGGGCAGGCCGGCGATAATCCCGTCTTCCTTGACGTGGATGACGGCTTTCATGTTGCTGCCAGCCGGAATGGTCGTGCGGGTCGTCACATCCCCGGTGCCGATATCCTCGGCCAGCCAGCTCTGAATGCTGTCGCGAAGACTTTTGTCATAACCGCCGAGGCCAAGGCCGGCCTCAAATTGCTGATCCATCATATACCGATTCCTCCGTAATGCCCTGCACTCGGTGCAGAACCGTATGTTTGCGCCAATTGCGGTCATCCCGCTGAGGATGATCCACCCGGTAATGCGCGCCTCGGCTTTCCTCGCGGGCAGCCGCCGACTCAGCGGTCAGCATGGAGATGGTCAGCAGATTGGCGAACTCGAAATCTTCCCATTTGGCCATGACCGACGAAAGGAACGGCAATTGCCTCTTCAGCTCGACAAGCCCTTTGGCCAGGCTGTCCGCGCTGCGGCGCAAGCCGACATAGCGAACCATGACCTTCTGCAGCTTGAGCCGCTTCTCCACGACCGCCTGTCTGGAGATGGCGCTATGCTCTTCCTTTTCTTCCCGTACATGAACCGCGCCCTCAAGCAGCGGCAGCTCCTCGATGCGGTGGATGATGCGGCGCCCGAACACGATCGCCTCCGACAGCGAGTTGCTCGCCAGCCGGTTGGCGCCATGCACCCCGGTCGAAGACACTTCGCCGCAGGCGAACAGGCGGGAGAGATTCGTCTCTCCGTTCAGATCCGTCTTGACGCCGCCCATCGTATAATGGGCCGCCGGAGCGACCGGAATCCAGTCCGTCGTCAAATCGAGGCCGTACTGCAGGCAGGTTTCGTAGATCGTCGGGAACCGGTGGCGGATCATCTCCTCCGACTCATGCGTCACGTCCAGATAGACGAATGTCGACCGCGTCTGCTCCAGCTCGCTGACGATGGCATTGGCGACGACGTCGCGCGGCGCCAGCTCCAGCTGAGGATGGTATCGCTCCATGAAGCGGTCGCCGCGGATGTTGCGCAGAACGGCCCCTTCTCCCCGGACAGCCTCCGAAATGAGGAAGCGGGGCGCGCCCGGATAGCAAAGCGTTGTCGGATGGAACTGAATGAATTCCATGTCTCTTATGTAGGCCCCGGCACGGTAAGCCATCGCGACGCCGTCTCCGGTCGCTACTTCCGGATTGGTCGTATACCGGAACATCTGCCCAGTGCCGCCGGTGCACAGAATGGTCGCCTTGCCGCGCACGAATACCCGGCTGCCGTCCGGCTTCTGCACAAGGGCGCCGCAGCATTCATTGTCCCGCGTGATGAGATCGATGGCGAAGTGGTCGTCCCATACCTCGATCCTCTCGGCGGCCATCGCCTTCTCCGACAAGGCGCGGACGATCTCGAAGCCGGTCGCGTCGCCGTTGGCGTGCAGGATGCGGCGCTGGCTGTGCGCGCCTTCCTTCGTCAAGGCGAATTCCCCGTTCTCGAGGTCGAACTGCGTGCCCATGCCGATCAGGCTGCGCACGCCCTTGGGCCCTTCATGCACCAGCACCTCGACAGCGTCGCGGTCGCACAGGCCGGCGCCGGCCACGAGCGTGTCCTCCAGATGGAAGTCGGGAGAATCCTCGTCGGAAATGACGGCGGCAATGCCTCCCTGCGCATAACGCGTGTTGCTGTCCATGAGCGATTTCTTGGTGATCATCAGGACCGAGTTCCGCTCGCTGGCCCGTATAGCGGTAAAAAGACCGGCAATGCCGGCCCCGATGACGATGACATCCTTCTCCACGACAGGCAGCTCGTCGAGATTCAGATCGACTAAATATCTAGGTATCATAGGTGCAAGCTCCTCCGGACATGGGAGTAGCGCATGCTACTTCACCAGCAGCATGCGCTCCAGGGACAGGCGCGCCTTGTCGGCAACGGCATCCGGCACATAGATTTGCGGAGACATGTTTTCCAGGCAGCGGACCAGCTTCTTGAGGTTGTTGACCTTCATGTTGGGGCATACCAGGTATTTGGTCGCGAAATGGAACGTCTTGTCCGGGCTGTCCAGACGAAGCTGGTAGCCGGTGCCGTCCTCGGTTCCGACGATGAATTCCTTATTGGGCGATTCCTTGCAATATTTGATGATGGCCGTCGTGCTTCCGACAAAATCGCCGAGCTCGACGACTTCCGGACGGCATTCGGGATGGACGACAAATTCCGCGTTCGGATATTTGGCTTTCATTTCCTCGACGTCCTTGACGGTCAGCATGTCATGGGTATTGCAGTAGCCTTCCCAGATGATCATCTTCTTGTCGGTCTTCTGCTGGACATAATGGCCCAGGTTCTTGTCCGGCACCCAGATGATCTCGTCGCTGTCGACCGAGTTGACGACCTTCACGGCGTTGGCCGACGTGCAGCAAATATCCGTCTCCGCCTTGATCTCGGCCGAAGAGTTGATATACGTGACGACCTTCGCATTGGGATGCTGCGCCTTCAGCTTGCGCAGGCCCTCGACATTGACCATGTCCGCCATCGGGCAGCCGGCCCGCTCGTCGGGAATGATGACGGTCTTGTTCGGAGCCAGAATCTTGGCGCTCTCGCCCATGAAGTGGACGCCGCAGAATACGATCGTATCGGCGTCGGTTTCAGCCGCCTTTTGCGCCAGCAGGAACGAATCCCCCCGGAAATCGGCGACCTCCTGAATTTCATCCCTCTGATAATAGTGGGCGAGAATGATGGCGTTGCGTTCTTTCTTCAGCTGCAGCAGCCTCTCGCGCAGTTCCCGGTTCTGTTCCGCCTTGCGCTCCAGAGCCAAAGCTTCCACGTCGATCCATCTCCTTCGAAGTCCGTCGCTTCCATGCGTCAGCACAGGCGCGGACCCGTTATAGTATGCTCAACCATCCGGACATTCCATGCCGGATGCCCCTTTTAACTCGTGAAATGATTCACAATGTTGTTAAGATCGTCCAAGCAGTGAGGCTGGTTTGTTGGCAAATCCGCAAACCTTAAGGCTGGGCTGTGATGGGGAGGGAAACTTTAGCCTTGGAGGAGTCCTATTATTTGTATTA